>DATJXN010000033.1 GCA_035500095.1 Candidatus Binataceae bacterium | reverse complement strand
CTCACCACTCGCTACTACGACCGCCTCGGAGTGCCCAGACTTGCCCAGTAACCTCAACCTTCCGAACCGCCGGATGCGGACCCGCATGTCCGGTGGTGTGGCAGGGGAGTAGCGCTGCGGCGCTACCCCCTATGCCGATTCGGTGGCGCAGAGCCGGCCTGCTGAGCTACGATTCGCCGCGGGCGAGGAATCGCATTCGAGATGATCGCATCTCGGCGGAGGTCCGGATGAATCTCAAAGACGCAGTGGCAGTAATCACCGGCGGCGGCTCGGGACTGGGCGCGGCGACCGCGAACGAATTCGCCGAGCGCGGCGCCAAGGTTGCGATTCTCGATCTGCCCTCATCGCCGGGCGCGAAGCTCGCCGAGAACCTCGGTGCAAAGGCGCTGTTCGTCGCCGCGGACGTAACCTCGGGCCCCGAGGTCGAAGCGGCGGCCGCGAAGGCGGCCGAGCACTTCGGCACGCTTCATATCGCGGTCAACTGCGCCGGCATCGGGCGCGCGTCGCGCACGCTCTCGAAGGACGGTCCGCATTCGCTCGATCTCTTCAACAAGGTGATCCAGATAAACCTGGTCGGAACGTTCAACATGATCCGGATCGCGGCGGCGCGGATGGCGAAGAACCAGCCCAACAGCGAGGGCGAGCGCGGCGTGATCATCAACACCGCTTCGGTCGCGGCCTACGACGGACAGATTGGGCAGGCGGCCTACTCGGCGTCCAAGGGCGGCGTGGTGAGTCTGACGCTGCCGGTCGCGCGCGACCTGGCCTCACTGGGCATCCGCGTCTGCACGATCGCACCGGGGATTTTTGAAACGCCGATGCTGGGCCTCTTGCCGGAGCCGGCGCGCAAGGCGCTCGAAGCGTCGATTCCCTTTCCGTCGCGCCTGGGGCGGCCGAGCGAATACGCGGCGCTCGCGCGCCATATCGTCGAGAACACGATGCTCAACGGCGAGACGATCCGGCTCGACGGCGCGCTCCGGATGGCGCCGCGCTAACGGCGGCGCGCCATCGCATCGCGTCGCGACGCTGTCAGAGTTCGCTACTGATTCGGAGCGCTGGGCGGGGCGGCGTTGGGAGCGACCGCGTCGAGCGGCGCCATTTCAGGAGCCGAGTCGTCGGGACCCTCAGGTGCAGCCGGATTCGGCGCGCCCATCTCGGGCATCGTCCCCTCAGGAGTGACCGGCACTGGCCCGGAGGGCGCCGCCAGTTCCAGCGCGTCCGCGCCAATCGGAATTATCAGCATCCCCTGGCGATAATGCGGGCCGCCGATGATGAACATGCCGTGATTGCGCATCCGGATGTCGGTCGTCATCATCGGATGCGTGCCATTGAACAGCATCAGCTCCATCGCGATCATGTTGTCGCTCACGGCGCTCGGCTCGACGTTGACGATCCATCCGCCCGGCAGCGTGAACGCCGCCGTCCTTCCGCATTCGGTGCGGCTGACCTGATGGCTGATTAAGCGGTAAGTCGTGTAGCGGAAGAGCGACTCCAGCCGCCCGCCCATCGGCAGCAGCCGCACGTCGATTCCCTCGCCGGTATCCGCCGCGAGGACCTCGTCCACGTGGAGCATGATCACCCGATGAGGCGTCGCGGCCTCGCCCTGGGGACCACGCGTCGCAGCACCAGCACGATCGTTCGGCGCCTTAGGCGCCTGCGGCGATGTTCCCGGAGTTGGCTGCGCCTGCGCAGCCATCGCGAACAGCACTACCAGCAGCGCTGTCATGGAAGGAATCGTCAAACGATGCATAGTCAGGGTTGTTGATCGGGCAGCCAGATGACGGTGGTGTCCTGGCTTGGCTCGCTCCATACGGCAACGTCGGGGTTGGAGGTCTCGAGCTTTGAGATGATCGCGCTCGGTTCGCGGCTCGCCACTGCGGCCATCTCCGCAAGCGACTTGCCGGTGTCATCCTTGAGCGCCTTGGCGTCGCGGGCGGCCACTTGTATCGCGCGCTCGCGCGCGCCGAGCATATTGCGCGCAAGCGGTGTAGTGAGGACGACCGTCAGCACGGCTGCGGCCCCCATCGCGAACGCCATTGCGGCGGCGTTGCCATAACGCTCGCGCAGATCCTCGAACCATCGGCCGAGGCGGACGCGAAGCGGCGGGCGCAGTCGCTCGATACGCGCCTGCACTGCCGTCGCGAAGCCGTCAAGCGAGGGCGCCGGCGCGGCGTCGCGGAGCAGCCCGCCCAGGTTGGCGTAGGCAGCGAGCGTGAGATCGCAATTTTTGCAGCTTGCGAGATGAAGGGCGACCTCGTGCATCTCCTGCGGAGCAAGTTCGCCGTCCTCGAAGGCCCCAAGGAGCGAGGCGATGTCGTCGCATTGAGCCATGATGATGAGGGTATTTAGCTTCCTGTCCTGCGTTAATCTTCGGCCAAGTCCTTAAGGATTTCGCGCAGGCGGCTGCGGGCGTAATGCAACCGGCTCATCACGGTTCCTCGTGGGCACTGCAACACATCGCTTATTTCGTCGTATGACAGGCCTTCGACCTCCCGCAGAAGTATCGCGGCCCGATGTTCCTGCGTCAACTGGCCCAGCGCCTCTTGGATGCGCCGGCCCATCTCGCTGCGTTGCGCTTCCTTGAATGAATCGCCCGCCGCGCTCGGCAGCCGCTGAATCTCGGTTTCGGCCTCTTCGCCGCGCATCGTCGGATGGCGCCGTTCGCCGCGCCGGAAATCGATCGCGATGTTTGCTGCGATGCGGTAAAGCCACGTCGAGAAGCTCGAGCGCGACTCGAATTTGCTGACGTTCTGGAAGGCACGTACAAAAGTCTCCTGCGCCAGTTCGAGGGCATCTTCCTGGTTGTGAACCACTGCCATCGCAACCCCCACAACCCGCCGCTGATAACGCTCGACCAGGGTGCCAAACGCCTTGGTATCGCCCTTTTTAGCCCGCTCGATGAGCTCGGCTTCGTCCCGCTCCTGGCGATTTGGCTGGTTCAAAGGTTAGACGCAGGTGGATCGGGCAAAATTCAGGCCGATTATCCTCGACGGGATTCCAACTCGGCCCAGTTGGGACCCCACTTGAGTTCAACCTTGAGCGGAATCCGCAATTCCGCCACTCCTTCCATCTCGCGGCGGGCGGTCTCCGAAACGGGCTCCAATTCGGCGCGCGGCATCTCAAGGAGCAACTCGTCATGCACCTGGAGCAGCATCCGTGCCTTCCATTTTTGCTCTTTAATCGCCCCGTCGAGCCGAATCATAGCCAATTTTATCAGGTCGGCGGCCGTCCCCTGCAGCGGCGTATTCATTGCGATTCGCTCTGCTTGCGCCCGCGCCCCGCCCTGCGGCGAGTTGAGCTCGGGAAGGTACCGCCGCCGGCCGTACATCGTGGCCACCCATCCGCGCTCGCGCGCCTGGGCGAGCGATTGTTCCAGATAAGTGTGAACGCCCGGCAATCGCTCGAAGTATTTCTTAATATATTCGGACGCCTCCTTGAGGCTGATGCCGAGTTCTCCCGCGAGCCGCTGCGGACCCATCCCGTAGATGATTCCAAAATTGATCACCTTGGCCAGGCGGCGCGCTTCGGCGTCGACCGCCTCGGGCTTACGTCCGAGCACTTCGGCGGCGGTGCGGGCGTGTATGTCTTCGCCGCGGCGAAAGGCGCCGATCAGGGTCGGGTCGCCGGAGAGATGAGCCAGCACGCGCAATTCGATTTGCGAGTAGTCGGCCGAGAGCATCAGCCATCCCGGCCCGGCGACGAAAGCGCGGCGGATGCGGCGTCCCTCCTCTGTGCGCGTGGGGATATTTTGCAGGTTGGGGTCGGTCGAACTCAGCCGGCCGGTCGCCGTCAGCGCCTGATGGAACGAGGTATGGAGCCGTCCGGTGGCGCGGTCGATAAGCTGCGGCAGCGCGTCGCTGTACGTTGATTTGAGCTTCGCGATCGCGCGGTACTCGAGCAACTGGCGCGGCAGCGGGTGGATCGCGGCGAGCTTTTCCAGCGTGTCGGCATCGGTCGAGAACCCACCCTTGGTTTTTTTCAGCCCCTTGACCGAGAGCTTGAGGTCGTCGAAAAGCACCTGGCGGAGTTGAATGGGCGAGTTGAGATTGAACTGGCGTCCGGCCAGGCGGTAACACTCCCGCTCCATCCGCTCGAGCTTCGCGCCAAGCTCGGCGGAGATCGCCTTCAGCGCTTCGCCATCGACCGCGATTCCCGTCTCTTCCATTTCGGCGAGAATGCGCGCGACCGGCAATTCGATTTCGTTGAACAGCGCCTCGAGGCCGTACTCCTTGAGCTTCGGCAGGAGCGCTTTGCGCAGCGCGGCGATCAACTCCGGTTCTGAGCCGGGCTCGCGATTTCCGCCAAGCGGCGCGAGGTAGTCGTGATAGAGATCGATGAGCGACGGTTCGGAGCGTCCGGGGTTGACCAGGAACCCTGCCAGCATGGTGTCGAAGTCAACGCCGGCAAGCTCGACGCCGAAGCGGCTCTTGAGGAGATGGAGATGCTCCTTGAGATCATGCACCGTTTTCGGCGGAGCGGCTGCGGCGAGCAGCGGAGCCGCCGCCGCGATGCTCTCGGCGGAAAGCGCCCAGGTTTCGCTTTCGCCCTCGGCGGCGATTTTCAGACCCGTACCGTCGGCGGAACTTGCCGCCGGGGTCGCTGCGGCGCTCGCGCCGGGTTTCGCATCGCCTTTGAAATCCAACGCGCCGTTGGCTTCCGACGTATCGTCCGAGTCACCCTCGATGATCCCCGCGCGCGTCTCGCCGGCTTCCAGATGGAGCGCAAGGCGCGGCGCGCGAGCGAGCCGCGCGATCAGGGCGGGTACGTCAGCGCTCACAACCTGATGCTCGCGGCTCTGCGTGCCGCCCGTGGGCAACGAGGCCTGGGCCGGCGTCAGTTCGTTCAGCAGCGAGTGGAACTCGAGCTCGCGCAGCAGTTCGCTTACCGCCCGCTCGTCGATACCGGGCCAATCGAGCGCCTCAACTTCCGTTTCGACCGGCGCGGCGGTCTCGATGCTGACGAGTTTGCGCGCGAGTTCGGCGCCGGCGCGATGCTCGGCGAGGAGTCCCGCGATTCTCTTCGCGCCGCGCAGGCCCGGGATCTTTTCTACCTCCCCGAGGTTGGCGTAGAGCTTGTCGAGCGAGCCGAAATGCTTGATCAGCGCGGTTGCGGTTTTCTCGCCGATGCCGGGGACGCCCTTGACGTTGTCGATCGGATCGCCCATCAGCGCCATCACGTCAACCACCGCGGACGGATCGACGCCGAGCCGCGCGCGGACCTCGCGCGAGTCCACGCGCCGATCGCGCATCGTGTTCCACAGCGTGACGTGCGGCCCGACGAGCTGCATGAAGTCCTTGTCCTCGGTGACGATCACGGTGTCGAAGCGTTTGCGCGCGGCGCGCGCGGCCAGCGTGCCGATAACGTCGTCGGCCTCGAAACCCTCGAGCACCAGACTCTTGATGCGAAAGGCCTCGACCGCGCGCAGGACGTAGGGGATCTGCACGGTCAGATCGCTGGGCGCCTCGACGCGGTTGGCCTTGTACGACTCGAAAAGGTCGTCGCGGAAGGTTTTGCGCGGCGAGTCGAAGACCACCGCGATATGCCGCGGGCGCTCCTCCTTGAGCAGCTTGAGCAGCATCCGGATGAAGCCGTAAACCGCGTTGGTGGGCATCCCGCGCGAGTTATTGAGCTGCGGCAGGGCGAAGAACGCGCGGAAAATATAGCCCGAGCCGTCGATTAGGTAGACTGTCGGCCTTTCTTCAGCCATCGGCGTGTGAAACTATCCCAAGCCGCCGGCAAAGCAAAATCGCTCTGGGCGCCGGGCGCCGTTTGATTCGGTTCGCATAGCTCTTATGGTTCGCATAGGTCTTATATTGACAGTTTGAGGGTGCGTAGCTTAACTGATCGATTGTTTGCCGAAGCCGGATTGAAGCTTCGGAAGCGTTCCGTCGTCAAAACCCGTTAGGATTGGGAGCCGTCGCGGCTGCCGGCGAGGCGATCTGCATGATCGAGGTAAAAAACCTGACCAAACGCTACGGCGACTTCGTCGCCGTGCGCGACGTCTCCTTCAAGGCCGAGCATGGTTCGATTCTGGGCTTTCTTGGCCCCAACGGCGCCGGCAAGACCACTACGATGCGGATCATCACCGGTTTCATGCCGGCGACGGACGGCACCGTGCTGGTCGACGGTCTCGACATATTCTCCCAATCGCTCGAGGCGCGCCGCCGGATCGGGTATCTGCCCGAGACGCCGCCGCTCTATTCCGACATGCGCGTCGAGGCCTACCTGCGCTTTGTCGCGAAGCTTCGCGGAATGCGACGCTCCGACGTTGATGAAGCGGTCGAGCGCGTGCTCAAGATTTGCGGCCTCGCCGACATGGCCCATCGCATCTGCGGCCAGCTTTCCAAGGGCTATCGTCAGCGCGTCGGGCTTGCGCAGGCAATCATCCACAATCCTCCGGTGCTGGTGCTCGACGAACCGACGATCGGCCTGGACCCGCGCCAGATCCACGAGATCCGCGGGCTGATCCACGGCCTCTCCGGCCAGCATACGATCGTGCTGTCAACCCATATCCTGCCCGAGGTCTCACAGATCTGCGATCGCGTCGTGATCATCAACGCGGGGCGCGTGGTGCTCGAGGAGAGCCTGGGCAGCCTGCCTGCGGGGAAATCGCTCGAAGACGTGTTCCTGGAGGCGATCTCGAAGGAGGAAGGCCACGAGGTTGCGGAGGCCGAGGAAACGCTGGAGGAGGTAGGAGCGGGCCACGGCTGAGAGGCTGCGGATCGCGGTTGAGCAACGATGAGAAACGCGCTGACGATTGCGGGCAAGGAGCTGGCGAGTTACTTCGTGCAGCCCGTCGCCTACGTGGTCCTGACGGTCTTTGTGCTGATGGCCGGATGGTTTTTCTTCGCGCTGCTCAAGCAGTTCAGCGAAATGGTGCAGGTGTACACGGCGATGTCGAACGCGCAGGCGCTCGAGCATCTCAACCTCAATGCCCGTGTGATCGAACCGCTGCTGCACAACATGTCGGTGGTGATGGTGATTCTGGTGCCGGCGATCACGATGCGCGCGTTCGCCGAAGAAAAGCGCAGCGGCACCTACGAATTCCTGCTGACCGCGCCGATCCGCACGGGCGAAATCGTCGCCGGCAAGTTCATCGCGGCCGCGGTCTTCATCGTCATCATGATCGCTCTGATCTGGATTTTCCCGATCATCCTGATGGTGTTCGGCGATCCGGAAGTCGGCGTGATGGGCGCGGGCTACGTGGCGCTCGCGCTGCTCGGCGTATGCTTCGTGGCAATCGGGCTTTTCACTTCCTCGCTCACGCAGAACCAGATCATCGCGGCGATAAGCTGTCTTGGGATCCTGCTCCTGCTTTACGTGATTTCATGGCCGCTGCAGACGGGCGGCGGCATTCTTGGCGACCTGCTGCGCTACCTGTCGCTGCCGCAGCACTTCGGCCAGATGGTCGGCGGCGTGATCGATACCAGCGACATCGTTTACTTCTGCACGATGATTTTCGTGGCCTTGTTTCTGACCCAGCGCTCGGTCGAGTCGGCGCGTTGGCGATAGGGTAGGGCGGAGCGCGCGGGATGCAACGCAGCATGGCATCGGCTGGCCTGATCGGCCTCGTCTTTCTGTTCTTCGCGCTGATCGCCTACCTCACCGGCGCGGGCATGTATTGCCTGCTCAACCTGGTGCTCGGCGTATTGGCGGTGGTGCTGTGGGCGACCTCCAGCCACGACACGCTGGGCACCCTGATGGGCCATCGCGCGACCCGCTACGGCGCCAACGCGGTGGTGTACTCGCTCGGCTTCGTGGGCGTGCTGATCGCGGTCAACTACATCCTCGCCCTGCACCATCGCCGTTTCGACCTCACCTCCGAACGGGTCTTCAGTCTCTCGCCGCAATCCGACAAGGTGGTGCGCTCGCTCAAGCAGCCGCTCAAGTTTTACGGCTTCTTCCAGGGCGGCCGCGATTCGCGGGCCGAAGAGCTTTACCAGTCGTACACCTACGCCTCGCCGAAGATCACGTACCAGTTGATCGATCCCGAGAAGAATCCCGAGATCGCGACGCGTTTCAACGTGACGCGGATGCCCACGACGCATCTCCAGTATGGCGACCAGGGCACCAATGTCAGCGAAACCACCGAACAGGCGATCACCAACGGCATCATCAAGGTCACCAGCACCGGGACCAAGGCCGCCTGCTTCCTCCAGGGCCACGGCGAGGCCTCGATTACGGACATGGACAATGCGGGCGGCTTCGGCCGCGCCGCCCAGGCGCTGGCGGGCGAGAACTACGAGATCAGGCCGCTCACGCTGATGACTGCGCCCAAGGTGCCGGCGGATTGCGTGGTCGTGATCGTGGTCGGGCCGGAGAAGCCGCTGTTCCCGGCAGAGATCGAAGCGATCAGCGGCTATCTCAAAAATGGCGGGCGGGTGCTGGTGATGCTGCGGCCGCCGCGGGCCGACCTCGCCGCCGCGGAGGCTTCGCTCGTCAACATGGTCAGCCAGTGGGGCCTCACGGTCGGCGACGATATCGTGCTCGACCAGCAGCTGCATCTCTTCCAGGGGCCGACGCTCGGGCTCAGTCCGCTGGTCGAGCTCTACCCGCCGCATCCGATTACCCGCGGATTCACCAAGGATACGCTATGGCCGATGGTGCGGTCGGTCGAGCCGGTGAAGGATATCAAGTTCGGCCTGCAGACCTGGCCGCTCGCGCAGACCAGCGACAC
>DATJXN010000032.1 GCA_035500095.1 Candidatus Binataceae bacterium | reverse complement strand
CTCACCACTCGCTACTACGACCGCCTCGGAGTGCCCAGACTTGCCCAGTAACCTCAACCTTCCGAACCGCCGGATGCGGACCCGCATGT
Organism: Candidatus Binataceae bacterium; assembly: GCA_035500095.1. Taxonomy (NCBI): domain Bacteria; phylum Candidatus Binatota; class Binatia (SeqCode); order Binatales (SeqCode); family Binataceae (SeqCode); species Binataceae bacterium (SeqCode). Next base: position 11,073 of record DATJXN010000032.1, on the reverse strand, counting down.
CCGGTGGTGTGGCAGGGGAGTAGCGCTGCGGCGCTACCCCCTATGCCGATTGGCGAGCGCGACCAAAAGATTGGCGACTATGCAGGAGGCGCAAGGGAACGTTGGCGGCGGGCACGCCACCGGCGTCGCCCTGGTTGAGTATACGACACGCGCAAGACTCAACGTTGGTCTGCGGACTATGATGGTGAGCAGAGAGAACGGATTAAGAAATCACTACAGAAGAAACGCCGTCTGCCGATTCACCTAAGCATTAGTGCGCCGATATCGCGCGCGCATGATCCTGTTCGTGGCGTGCATGAGTGGCGTTTTGCTCTCGCCAATGCGCGATCAATTTGATCGATGCAGCGACAAGGCCGACGCCAGCGGCGACAGCGATAACAGGTAGCGATTCTACGGCGGCTCCGGCTACCGCAGTTCCGGCCGCTAGGGTCACCCCTAGCGCGGCAATTTTGTTATTGGCTGTCATACGGATCGCCTGTAAGAGTGTCGCATCAATCCAGCGGTCTTAATCAAGAACAGAAATGCCGCTAAGCAAGCTAATCCCAATAAATACAGACGAATCCCAAGCGAAACAGAGCGAATCGCCCCGGCGGATTCGCGTCAAGGCATTCGCGATGCTCCACGAGTGAGTAAATATACATTCCAAATGTAAAGATAACCAGCACCGCGCACGACGCAACATCGTTAACGAAATTGGCGGTTTTTTCCTGCGGAATTGGCATCCGCTTTAGTAGGTCAAATATCTTGAATAATCCCGTGCTCACTGCAGCCAAACATAAATCCGGCCCCAGATAGAAGTCCGTTAGCAACCAGCCAGGAGCCGTCCTGGAGACCTTATTTCCGAGCGCTGCTATCAAGAGCAGCGCAATTGGGATAACCAAATTGGTGACAACAGGCTGAAAAACGCTAGAGACGGTCGCTGGATCGGGCTTAGGCACGGCGCCGGCGCAGATTAGTGCTTCAGCCGAGTCTGCGTCAGGCACACACTCTCTGGCCCACTACTCTCCCGTGACGGAACGTCCTCGAACGGGGGTTACTTGCTATCGCCGATCCACCGATTGCAAAAACCGCACGATCGCGGCGCGCGAGTCCTCAGGGCGCTCCAGCCAGAAGCAGTGTCCGGCCGGGTCGAGCACTTCGAGCTTCGCTCCGGGGATGCGCTCGGCCAGGATGCGCGAGTTTTCCCACGCGATGAGCGCGTCCTCCTTGCCCGTGATCACCAGCGTAGGACAGCTGATTCGAGGCAGCCGATCGTAAGTGTCATGCGCGGAGAGAGCTTTCATCCGATGGCCCAGCGCGACCGGATCGATCGGCCGCTGGCGGCGCGCTTCGACCATCGCCGCGATGATCTCCGGATGGCGCTCCAAATGATCCTTGCTGTAAACCGCACGCGCCAGCGCTCGGCCGCGCTCTTCGGCGGGCATTGGCGTGAGCGAATACGCGGCAGCCATCGCGTCGCCTTCAACCGGGACTTGATGCGGTCCGCCGGGCGTTGTGCATCCCAGCACCAGCGAGCGAAGCTTGGCCGGATGGCGCAGCGCCAACTCCTGCGCGATCATTCCGCCCATCGAGACCCCGATGACGTGCGCCGGCGCGAAGCTTAAGTGCTCCATCAGCGCGGCGGTGTCGTCGGCGAGCATCGCGATACTGTAGTCGATGTCCGGTTTCTCGCTCAGTCCCGAGCCGCGCTGGTCGAAGGTGAGCACGCGAAAAGCGCCGGCGCAGGCGGCGGAAAGGCCGGCGAACATGGTCTGGTCGCCCTGCGCGCCATGAATCATGACCAGCGGCGGCCCCGTGCCGCCGATCGCGTAGGCAAGCTCGACGCCGTTGATTCGCACACGTTCCATCGCGCTCAGCTTTTGCCCTCGGGCAGCAAGTTCAAGACCGTGGCGTTGAACAGCATCGTGTGCCCGCAGTTCTGACAGACCATGTTGACGCACGGATAGGCGTTTTTCATCCGCATCGTCCACAGCCGTACGATTTCCGGGCTGATGGCCCATTTGCTCTGATGGCATACCGGGCAGACGCGCGGTTCCTTCCAGCGCCTGTTGATCTCGCGCACCGCCTGTTCATGTCGAAAAGTCCCTGGGTCCAAAGGACCTCGCGCCATTTGGCTGGTGGCATTCCGGGTGGTTTTTGCTGATGCGCCATACGAAACCGGCCTCGCGCACCCGTTTATCATGGAGTGCCAGACCCAAGCCAGCAAAAGACCCGCCCGGCGGTCCTGTGAATATCGCGTTTGGCCGGTTGCCGGCCGTCTGTGCGCCGAAGGGCCGGTTAGATACCATACTGGAACATGGCGAACATGAGGGTATGCGTTTACTGCGCCTCGAGCCGTCAATGTGACCCGATCTACCATCAGGCCGCAGCGCGGCTTGGGCGTGTGCTCGCGCGCGCGGGTCATACGACCGTTTACGGCGGCGGCAGCGTCGGCTCGATGGGGCATCTGGCGGACGCCGCACTGGCCGCGGGCGGCCGTGTAATCGGCGTCATCCCGTCCTTCATGCACGATCTGGAGTGGGCGCATCGCGGACTCAGCGAACTGCTGATCGTCAACGACATGCACGAGCGCAAACGCCTGATGATCGATTCGGTCGGCGCAGTGATCGCCCTGCCCGGCGGATGCGGCACGTTCGAGGAATTGTTCGAGGCGATAACCTGGAAACGGCTCGGGCTCTATGGCGGCGCGATCGTGATCGTCAATACGGAGGATTTCTACCGCCCGCTAATCGAACTGCTAGAGCGCTCGATCGAACGACGCTTCATGGACGAGCGTCATCGGGCGATGTGGAAAGTTGTGGCCGAGCCGGAGCAAGTGCTGGAAGCGATTCGCGAGTCGGCGCCGTGGCCGCACGAGAACCGCCGATTTGCCTCGCTATAGCCGGTTAATTTCTAAACAGGCGCGTTCTGATAGGCATCGATTGCAATTGAGCAGCGAATAAACCATTGGTGAACGAAGTACGGGGCAAGGATTAGCTAACGGTTCTATACATTCATATGCATCGCGTAGCATAATGCGCTCAGGGGGGCGGGGGTTAATTTCGATGGCTGCTGGTTCAGAGCGCAACGCAAGGTCTCGCCTGAAGGCGAATCTCAAAGAACTCGACAAGCTCAGCTCCGCCTCCCTGGCGCGCGATGACTTGCAAGAGCGCAATCTGAGCTTTCGCGCAGGTCTGCCCTACTTCGAGCGGACTCTCGCACTTTTTCGCGGACTTGGCAGCGGCAACCTGTACAAGGTGCCTTCGGCGTACCTGACGATCGTGGCCGACCACGCCGAGCGGGTGCTCACCCAGTTCGAGGAGATCCTGCGCTTCACGGGCGAGAATCTCCCCAATCCAGGCGAGGTGCGCAATCATCTGATCGCCGAGGTCCGCGATTATTACCGCCAGCTGCACGACGATCTGTCGCTCCTGATTACGCCGCCTCCCGGTCAGCGGCAGCATACCGCAGGCGCGACATCACACATGGGCACGTCGCTCGCGGTGATCATGGTGCTGATATTCGCGGCGGGCGTGAGCGTAGCCTATCATTACGGGCTATTGGGCTTCGCGGCGCAGGATCTGATCGACTCGATACACGCCATCGCGCGCCGCTAGCCATCCGCGTCGCGCATCTGCGAGCTGTTGTGCGAGGGAGCGCCGGCGGACGCCAGTGACGTCGCCTGCCCGTTGGCCGAACCGCCGGCGGCCGCTCCCGGATCGCCGCCGTGATCGGTCGAGACCTCGCGCGCCGCGACCATGGCGTTGCGGATTTGCCCGGCTATATCGGTCAGTCCGCCTGGCGAGTGCGGCAGCATGATGGTGTTGGATCGCCCGCCGACTTCCTTGAGCATGTCGAAGTATTGGGTCAGCAACAGCACGACCATCGCCTCCTGCACCGTCGCGCCCGGCAATCCCTGCTGAAACATCGCCGCCGAATCATGCAGGCCGCGCGCGATCTCGGTGCGCTCGCGCGCGATTCCGTTGCCCTGCAGCGCCTTGCTCTCGGCTTCCGCCTCGGCCTGCTTCACTTTGAGGACCTTCTCGGCTTCGCCCTTGGCCTTGGCCGCTTCGAGCAGGCGCTGATTGGCGTTGATCTCGTTCATCGCGGCCTTGACCCGCTCGTCCGGATCGATGTCGGTGACGAGCGCGGTCAGGATGTCGTAGCCGTACTCGGACATCTGTGTCCCTAGCGATCCTTTGACTGCCTGCGCGACTTCATCCTTTTTGAGGAAGACATCGTCGAGGTCGAGGCTGGGCACGTGCGCGCGTACCACGTCGAAGACGAAAGCGGTTATCTGCGGGGTCGCGTCGGTGAGGCTGTAGAAGGCCTGGTAAACCTTGTCGGGAAAGACCGAGAATTGCACGGCCACGGTGACGTGGACGAAAACGTTGTCGCGCGTTTTGGTCTCGACCTTGACCGTCAGTTGCTGCACCCGGAGGTTGACGTTATCGACCACCTGGTCGATCAGGGGAATCTTGAAATGCAGACCTGCGCGAGCGATCCGCAGGAACTTGCCCAGGCGCTGGATGATCGCGACTTCCTGCTGCTCGACCGTGAACCATGAACCAAACAGCACGATGAGTCCGATCATGACCGCGACCGCGAGCCATCCCAGCACCATGACGTCCGCTGAGTCGTTCATTTTTGTCTCCCCCCTTTGGCCTTCGTATCTGACGATGATCGCACCATTAGCCGATCGTGAATACGTCTAGACGTCAATTGTCGCATTTTGGCGATAATCGTTCCACGGGGTGCCCGGGTTGCCCGGAAAATGAGGAAAATCCGATGAAAGGCCAAGCGGCATGCGGCCGGAAAAAGGAGGGAGCGCGCAAGGGGTTATCTCTGCGCCATGCAGATACTAACCCCTGCGATGGCCGTACGTGCGAGTTGACCGTGAGCGCGATAGAACCTTCGACTCGCTCAGGCTGCGAGCGTCGAGGTGCAGTGAGCGCAGCGTTTAGCCGCGATCGGTATCTCGCTCAGGCACTCGGGGCAGGTCTTGGTGGTCGGCGCCGGCGGCGGCTCCAGACGAGCCATCAGCCTGGTGACCGGCATCACGATCGCGAAATAGACCGCCGCGGCCACGAGCAGGAACGAAATCAGTTGGTTGATGAAGTCGCCGATCATGAACTTGCTGCTGTTGATCGTGAACGCGATGCCGGAAAAATCGGGCTTGTGCACCACTGCCGCAATGAAAGGCGTCAGCAAATCCTTGACGAACGCGGATACCACGGTGCCGAAGGCTGCGCCGACCACGATACCCACGGCCATGTCGATGACGTTGCCGCGCAGGAGAAATTGCTTGAAGCCGTTCATGGGTGGACCTCCGTATTTGGGTCGCGTTTTGCGGACGTAAAGCTGTTGAAAGCGCTGGGCGAGGTGAAGGTCGGTCTCCAGATCTTCGGTTTCGAACGCCATCGTAACTGCCGCCATCGTAACCGGGTGGATGCCTTCAAGCGCGATGCGCGCCGAGCGTTGCGACCGCCCCGATTACTGACTGACCGATTCCATCACCCGGCCGCTCCCGGCATCAGCGATATCCACCGTTACCGTGCCGGCGACCTTGTGCGCTGTCTTGGCGCTCTCGAGGCGCGTCCTGATGTCTGCGACAAACTTGTCGCGCATCGGCGCCGGCATCGCGTCCATCGGAAAATTATCCATCATCACCCGGGCCCGCATGTTCGACGGCCACTCGACCGCGGTCACCTTGGGACCCGCCACCGGCAGGCCGCGCATCATCTCGGCCACCGCCTCCTGGAAAGTCCCGGACGCAGCGGAAGTTGACGAAGTCCCGGAAGCCGATGAGGCTCCGGAAGCCGTCGTGTCCGGCTGTTGCGCGGCCGGCGCAGCGCCGGCCGTCGCGTCGATAGCCGCAATCGTCACCGACTGCATAACCCGATTACTCGAAGCGTCGGCGATTTCGACCGTCACCGGTCCCTGCAGGCGATGCGACTTCATCGCGTCGGCGGTGCCCGACTTCAGATCGTCAAGAAAGCGCTTAGCCGCGAACGGCGGCATCTGGTCCATCGGAAAATTGTCCATCAGCAGCCGCGGATGGTTGTCGCCGGTCCATTGCACGCCGTGGACCTTAGGGCCCGCGATCGGCAACCCTCGCGCCATCTGCTCGAACGCGCCCTGGAAAGTCGCGGGGTTGCCCTGGGCTGCCATCGTCGCGGCGTTGCCGCCCTGCGGCGCTCCCCCGACCGTCGCCAACATCTGATCGACTTCGCTTCTGCTCTTGTCATCCGGGGCGAGCGTGCGCGCCTTGACGAAATAGCTGCGCGCAACCGGCTTGTTCTCCTGCTCGGCATAGGCGACGCCGAGGTTGAAATATGCCTCGAAGAACTCGGGATGCGCCGCCACCACCTTCTTGTAGTGAACGATCGCGACATCGGGATTGCCGCTGGAGAGGTACATCGTGCCGAGGTCGGTGCGCACCCGCGGATCGTCGGGTTTGCGGCTCAGGTAGTGCTCGTAGGCCGCGATCGCCTCGTCGTAGTGGCGCCGGTCGTAGTCGATATTGCCTACGCCGCGGAGCGCCGGAAGATTATCCGGATCGAGCTTCAGCACGTGATCGTACGCGTCCGCGGCCTTGGGATAGTACGACGGATCGAACATCGCAGCTCGCTCGGCGGCGTCGCCGAAGCGATTCCATGCGTCGACGTCCTTGGGCGCAGCGGTGGCCTTGGCCTGCAGCTTGTCGATAAACTTGCGCGCCTCGTCGGGGATTTTGATTACCTCCGGATGGCCGGGGGGCAGATTGCCGGACGCACTGCCCTGGGCGGTCGCCTCGGCAGCCTCGCGCGCGCCGGGCACTTGCCGGCGCATGATGTACGCGGCTGCGCCAAGTCCCGCCGCGAAGATGAGCGCGAAGACGGCCGCGAACGCGGCCGTGACCCGCGGCGCGCCGGCCGCGGAGCCGGCCGCCAGCGCCGTGCTCGCCGCAGCGCCGGCCGCGGAGCCGCTGACGGTCTCCGCCGGATTTCCGGCGGAGACCGTCAGCGCCGTCCCGCAGCTGACGCAGAACTTCGCGCCGGGTATCACCGGCGTCCCGCATTGCGGACAAAATCGCATCTTACGTACGTTGCTGCTCGCGTCCGGCCGCTGTGCGCGGGCTTTCCCCGCGCGAACCGGCACCCAAGAAAAAATCACAGCCGCGCCCGCGCGCGCAACCACGCGCGCGCGCTGCGTGGGAACGGAACGGATACGTCGCCGCGGCGGCGGTGTACTCAAAACCCGCGATGGTCTAGGGTAGGGGCGCTTGGGCATCGGCGTTTCGCAAGGCAGCGGCCCGGCCGGCGGGTGCTGCATATCCGGATGATCGTCTGCCCGGCGCAACCGAGTTTAAGGAGACAGCCATGAAAATCTACAATTCTTTCGGCCCCAATCCGCGCGCACTCAGGATGTTCCTCGCCGAAAAGGGCATCACGCTCCCGACGCAGGACGTGGACTTGATGGGAGAGGAGAATCGAAAGCCCCCTTACACCGAACGGAATCCCGGCGGACAACTACCGGCGCTCGAACTCGATAACGGCAAGACCATCGGCGAGACCGTTGCGATCTTCGATTACCTCGAAGAGAAGCATCCCAAACCGGCGCTCATCGGAGCGACGGCCGAGGAGCGCGCCGAGACCCATCAGTGGCAGCGCCGCGTCGAACTGAACATCACCGAGAACATCTATAACGGCTTCCGCTACGCCGAGGGCTACGAACTGTTCAAGAACCGCGTGCCGGTCTATCCAGACGCGGCCAAGTCGCTGAAGGACAACGCGCAGAAGCGCCTGGTATGGCTCGACGGGCTGATGGCCGGCCGCGACTGGATTGTGCCCGACCGCTTCACGATCGCCGACATCATTCTCTACTGCTGCACCGATTTTGCCGCGGGCGTGGGGCAGAAAATCCCCGACTCGGCCAGGAACCTCCAAGCGTGGTTCAAGCGCGTCGAGGCCCGTCCGAGTGCGGCCGCAAGCCTGCATCCGGCCTGGTCGAAGCTCAAGATGCGCGGCTAAGAATTTAGACTGCAGCCGGCCGGTCCGCGGCCCTGTTGGGGGAGCTTCGGACCGGCCGCGTCACCGTTGAGCCACACAATCCTGCTGACTTTCGAGCAATGACGGACCCGCAGATCGATCAGAGCGCACAGAGCGAGCGGATCGCGCGCCAACTGACGGCGCTGATGCGCGAGAAGACCGGTGACCCCGGCGCGAGCGTGAGCGAACCAATGCCGCTGCCCGGCCATGCCGGGCTGAGCTACAGCTTCGAACTGACCGCGCGCGCGGGCGTGGCGTCGCGAACCGAACGGCTGGTGATCAGGCTCGCGCCCGAGGGCGTACCGATTGCGGGGCCCACCGACGTGGTTCGCCAGGCTCGAATCATGGCCTCGCTTGCGGGAACCGCTGTGCCCGTCCCGCCGGTCAAGTGCTACGACAACGATCTGCGATGGTTCGGCAGACCGTTTTTTGTAGTGGGCTTCCTTAACGGCGACAAGCTGGCGCTGGGCGAGCGCCGCTACGGCGCCACCGAGACGCGAGCGATGGTCATGCAGGCGGTCGAAGCGGTGGCTGCGCTGCACGCGCTGCCGTGGGAGCCGCGCCGCGACGCCTGGGGCGAGCCGCTTTCGCTCGCGGACGAAATGAAGCGGCTGGACAACCTTCTCGATCGGCCGACACTCGACCCCAAGGTCGTCGGACGCGGGCCCGTTTTGCGCGATCGGCTGCGTCAAAGCCTTCCCTCTCCCGAGAGGGTGCATGTCGGATGCGTCCACGGCGACTTTCAGTGGTCGAATTGCCTGTTTGAGGGAGGGCGCCTCAGGGCGGTCATCGACTGGGAACTGTCGCAAATCGGGGCGACTTTGATCGATCTCGGATGGCTTTGTCTGTTTTCGGACCGCGACAGCTGGGAAACACAGGAGCTGATACCGCAGCACGTGCTCGCTCCCGATGAGATAGCGGAGATCTATGTCTCGAAGTCGGCGTCAGCAATCGATGTGCGGCAGGTACGATGGTTCCGGGCGTTCGCGGGTTATCGGTTCGGAGTTATAACAGCGTTTAATCTCATGTTGCATCGACGCGGAAAGCGCCCCGATCCGACTTGGGAAGATATAGCCCTGTCGGGTCCACGTCTGTTTGAGCGTGGTTTGGAGTTGCTAGGCTAGCATTCCTTTGCTGGGGCTTCAGACGGGCCGCTCCATCGCATCGAGGGAAGGCGACGGGATGAAAGCCAATGCCAAGCAGGAATCCGCAGAGTTTGCCGAGGCGCCCGAGCACGCGGTCAGGGCGGCCGACGCAATTTTGGGCGCCAATCCGTTCGTCGGCCTGGATGCGGACCAGGTCATAGAGCAACTTTCCAACTTCGTCGATGAAACGCTCAGGAATCCGGAGGTTCTCGGCGGCCGACTGATCAAGATGGCGGTCGAGCTATTCAAGGTCGCCGCCGGCGTCTCCGACGTCACCCCGGACGAGAGCGACAAACGCTTCGACGATCCTACCTGGTCCGACAATTTCTTCTATCGCCGCCTGATGCAGAGCTACCTCGTATGGCGTTCGACCATGCAATCGATGGTCCGCGAGGGCGAGCACGCGAACGGCGACTGGAAGGAGGCCGAGCAGCAGCGCTTTGCGATCCGCCTGCTGACTGAAGCGCTCGCTCCGACCAACGTGCTCCTGGGCAATCCGGCTGCGATCAAGCGCGCGTTTGAGACTGGCGGAATGAGCCTGGTTTATGGGATGCGCAGCTTCTTTGACGACCTCTGGAACAACAACGGCATGCCGCAGACGGTCGACAAGCGCCCGTTCGCTGTCGGCCGCAATCTCGCGGTCACGCCCGGCGCGGTGGTGTTTCGCTCCGAGGTTCTCGAGCTGTTGCAGTACACGCCGGCGACGCGGCAGGTGTATGAGCGGCCGGTGATGCTCGTGCCGCCGCAGATCAACAAGTTCTACATCATGGACCTTGCGCCAAAGCGCAGCCTGACCGAGTACACCGTCGCCCGCGGGGTGCCGTTTTTCACCGTGAGCTGGCGCAATCCGCGGCCTGAGCATCGCGACTGGGGCCTCGACGAATACGTGGCGGCGCTCAAGGAGGCGCTGGACGCAGTCTGCGAGATAAGCGGCAGCCCGACCGTCAATCTGCTCGGCGTATGCTCGGGCGGAATCACCTCGACCCTGATGCTCGGCCATCTGGCGGCGCTCGGCGACCGCCGCGTCAACTCCGCATCGCTCATCGTCACGATGCTCGATTCGAGCATGCCGTCGATGACCGGGATGTTCACGACCAAAGAGGGGGTGGCGGCGGCGACCGATCGCTCGCGGCGCCAGGGCGTGCTCAACGGCGCGGAGATGGAGCGCCTGTTCGCGTGGCTCAGGCCCAACGATCTCGTCTGGAACTACTGGGTCAACAACTACCTGATGGGCAAGGATCCGGCGCCGTTCGACATCCTGTACTGGAACGCCGATTCGACCAACCTGCCAGCGCGGCTGCACGCGGGCTTTCTCGACCTGCTGCTGCGCAATGGCCTGACCCGAGCCGGCGCGGTCGAGATCCTGGACACGCCGATCGATCTACGCCAGGCCGGATACGACCTGTTCGTGGTCGGCGGTATGACCGACCACATCTGCGCCTGGCGCGCGGTTTATAACGGCGCGCGCCTGTTCGGCGGACGGACCGAATTCGTCCTCAACTCGAGCGGCCACGTCCAGACGCTGGTCTGCCCGCCCACGAACTTCAAAGCCAAGTACTACGTCAACCCGGCTCTCGGCGGCGACCCCGATGCGTGGCTGAAGAACGCCACCGAGCAGAAGGGTTCATGGTGGGATCATTGGCTCGCATGGCTCGATAAGCATTCGGGGGAGAAACGCGAAGCGCCGGCCAGTCTCGGCAGCGTGCGATATCCGCCGCTTGATTCCGCTCCCGGAAAATACGTGATGGAGACGGCGGGCGGGATTTCGTCTGTGAGCGCCTAGTCAGTATGGAACGACCGGCTCCGATTCGCAGATATCGTAGGTTACGCTGCGAGTTGGAGAAAGGTAGCGCAGGGCTACAAACGAAAGGAGCCGGTCGATGGAGAATAATATCCGATTCGTGGGGTTTGATGTCCAC
>DATJXN010000031.1 GCA_035500095.1 Candidatus Binataceae bacterium | reverse complement strand
CTCACCACTCGCTACTACGACCGCCTCGGAGTGCCCAGACTTGCCCAGTAACCTCAACCTTCCGAACCGCCGGATGCGGACCCGCATGTCCGGTGGTGTGGCAGGGGAGTAGCGCTGCGGCGCTACCCCCTATGCCGATTTCCCGCTGCTCTTTGCCGCGATCATCGCAACGGCCCGCTCTTTGCCCTGCCGCACGCCGATTCGCTACGCTCGATAGCGCCGCGCGCCGAAAGAGACGCCGCGGCGCGTGGAACCTTGATGCGATGCTCGGTCATAATCGTCGCTGCAGGAAGCGGGACACGGCTTGGGATGGATACGCCCAAAGCGTTCGTGCAACTCGCCGGAAGATCGCTGCTGTACTACTCGCTGCGCGCGGTCGCCGCGCTCCACGCGAACGACGAAGAGGTGGTGACAGTAGAGGCGGTGGTGACCGTGCCGGCCGGGAGGGAGAAGCGGGCGCGCGCCGAAGTCGAGCGCGCGCGCGTTGAAATTCCGGTCAAGCTGGTGCCAGGCGGGGCCGAGCGCCAGGATTCGGTGAGAATCGCGCTCGGGATCACGAGTGCGGAAAGCGAAGTCGTCGTGGTCCACGACGCGGCGCGTCCGTTCGCGACGCCCGCGCTGTTCACTGCCTGCATCGAAGCGACAGCGCACGCCGACGGCGCGATCGCGGCGGTCGCCGTCGCCGACACGCTGAAACGCGTCGAGGAGGGCCGCACGATCGCGGCGACGGTTGCGCGCGCGGGACTATGGCAGGCGCAAACGCCGCAGGCCTTCAGGCGCGAGCGGCTGATCGCGGCGCATGAGCGCGCGTTCAGCGAGCGATGGGCCGCGACCGACGACGCCGAGTTGGTCGAGCGGTGCGGTGGGCGAGTAGAGGTGGTCGAAGGCTCCGCCGCGAATCTGAAAATCACCACACCGGCCGATCTCGAAATCGCCAAGGCGCTGGCCGCGCGAAGCTCGGCCGGCTAAAAACCCCGGGCTCTTTAGCGAGCACCGCCCGGCGCTATGGAGTCAGCGGGTGCCGCGCTCGCGACGCCCTCATTTAGCGAGCCCGAGCGGAAGCCCTTCAGATCGACGGTCACGAAGCGAAAGCCGAGTTTGCGCAACTCGCGATCGACGCCTTCGCGCGTCGCCGGTTCGAGCAGCCGCGCGATTTCCGATTGCTCGACCTCCAGCCGCGCGACCTCGCCGTGATGGCGCACGCGCGCTATCCGAAAGCCCATCGCGTGCAATAGCCGCTCGCCGCGCTCGACCTGCTCGAGCCCTTCAGGCGTGATCCGCGTCCCGTACGGAAACCGCGACGAGAGGCACGGCGACGCCGGCCGATCCCAGGTCGGCAGGCCCAGCGCGCGCGACAGTTCGCGAATCTCGGCCTTGCTCAGTTCGGCTTCGACCAGCGGATGGCGAACGCGCTTTTCTCCCGCGGCCTTGATTCCAGGGCGATAGTCGCGCAGGTCGTCGAGGTTGAGTCCGTCGACGATCACGTCGATTCCGAGTTCCGCTGCCTTGGCCTCGCAGACCGTGAACAGGTTGTGCTTGCAGAGGTAGCATCGGTTGAGCGGATTCTCGGCGTAGCCGGGAACCTCGAGCTCGTTGGATTCGACGACCAGGTGGCGCGCGCCGATCATCCGCGCCATCTCGAGCGCGGAGCGCCGGTCGTCGTCGGGCATCGTAGGCGAGGTCGTGGTGAGCGCCAGCATCCGCTCGCCGAGCACGTCATGCGCGACGCGCAGAACGAACGTCGAATCGACTCCGCCCGAGAACGCGACCATCGCCGAGCGCATCGGGGCGAATATCGCTCGCAGCCGGTCGAGCTTGCGCAAAGGCTCCGCGCGCATCGCGCTCATATTCCCTCGGCCTGGAAAAGATCGGTCGTCAGGTAGCGTTCGCCGGTATCGCAGAATACCGCCGCGACGATCTTGCCGCGTCCAAGCCGCTTTGCCACCTGCAGCGCCGCGCAGCATGCCGCGCCCGAGGAGATCCCGACCAGCAATCCCTCTTCGCGGGCGAGGCGGCGCGTATGTATCGTCGCCTCCTCATCGCTCACCGCGATGATCTCGTCATAGATGCTGGTGTCGAGGTTTTGCGGCACGAAGCCGGCCCCGATTCCCTGAATCTTGTGGAACCCGGGCTCGCCCCCCTCCAGCACGGGAGAGTTCTTCGGTTCGACCGCCACGATCAACGGCCGTCCGCCGAAATGCTCGCGCAGGTAGCGTCCGACGCCGGTGATCGTGCCGCCCGTGCCGACGCCCGCCACGAACGCATCGATCCGCTCGAGCTGGCCCGCGAGTTCGGGGCCGGTGGTTGCGTAATGTACGTCCGGATTGGCATGGTTGCTGAACTGTTGTGGCATGAAGTAGCGCGGGTTTTCGCGCGCCAGGTCCTGCGCCTTGGCGATCGCGCCATGCATCCCGCGCGTGTCGGGCGTCAACACGAGCCGCGCGCCGTAGGCCGCCAGCAGCGAGCGCCGTTCCTCGCTCATCGTATCGGGCATCGTGAGGATAAGCTGGTAACCCTTGACCGCAGCCACCAGCGCAAGGCCGATTCCGGTGTTGCCCGAGGTCGGCTCGACGATGGTCTCGCCGGGTTTGAGCCGTCCCTCGCGCTCTGCCGCTTCGATCATCGCGACGCAGATCCGGTCCTTGACGCTGCCGCCGGGGTTGAAACTCTCGAGCTTGGCCCAGATTTCGGCGTCGTCCTTGCCCGGAAGGCGATTTAGCCGCACCACGGGGGTATGGCCGATGAGTTCGAGCGGTGAGCGCGCCACGCTGTTCGGCATGGAGCGATTCTACCCGTATCGGCTGGCGTTTTGCGACTACTCGGCATGCGGCAGCGCGCTTCGGCGTCGGGAGTAGCGCCGCCTTGGCTGAACCGCTGGCGGCGCCGTGATGGTAGATTGTCGGCAATGGCCAAGTCGGAGTCGGAGCGAGTCGCGGATGCGCGGGTGCTGGTCATCTTTCCCGGCGCACTTGGCGACCTGGTCTGCCTGGTTCCGGCGCTGCGCGCGCTCGCGCGGCGCCATCGCGGCGCGGCGCTCGAATTGATGGCGCGTGAGGAGCTTGCGCGCTTCGCAGTTAATCGAATCGGCTTCGAGCAAAGCCGAATAGCACGCGGTCATTCGATAGATTGGCGCGAGGTTGCCGCGCTCTTCGCCGAAGATCCCGGACTCGCCGATGCGGCGCGATTCTTTCGTCCGTTCTCGCGCATCTATTCGTTCTTTGCCTGTGACGATGCGCGCTTTCGCCGGGGCCTCGAAGCCGCCGCCTCGCCAGGAGCCGTCAGTTTTCATGCTTTTCGTCCGACGAGTGATGGCCACGTCGCCGCCGCCTATCTCGACGAGATCGGCGAGAGTCCGGCAGCACCCCGCGGTGTACCCGACGCGCGTCTTGACGTTCTTCCCTGCGATATCGGCGAGGCGAGGCGGGCGCTTGCGCGGCTCGGTCTCGAAAACAGGCGCGTCGTCGTGCTTTTCCCCGGAAGCGGGGCGGCCTACAAGAACTGGCCCGCGGAAAATTTCACGGCCCTGTCCGATCTCCTGCCGGCGTGGCTTCAGCCACTTGTCGTGATCGGTCCCGCCGAGCTTTCGATCGAGCGGCTGTTCATTGCATCCGGAATTGCGCGGCTTGGCGATCAGCCGCTCGGCACGGTAGCCGGTCTGGCGCATCTAGCGGCCGGCTTTGTCGGCAACGATTCGGGCGTATCGCATCTGGCGGCCGCCGCCGGCGCGCCTGGGGTGGTAATCTTTGGACCGACGAAACCAGAGCGATGGCGTCCGCTCGGCCGCGTCCGGGTTTTGCGGATTCCGAGGCTCGCGGATCTGACGCCCGCCGAGGTGGCTGCCGCGCTGCTGGAGTCAACCGCAAGGTCGAAATTTGAAGCGGCCCGATCCCGTCGCTAAATAGAGGATGCGCGGTGGAGCGAACGGACGCATCGATGGTTAAGTTTGAGCGCGGGCAGGGGCGCGTTGACTGCAAAAATCGCCCGGCGTAGCCTCAAAGGGAGCCGAGTCATTTCAATCTGCGACGCCAAATTTCGCCCGATTTACTGGAGCTTTCTACCCTTACGCAAAAGGACTCTATGCTGCGTAGCGCAATCAAAACCACCATATTGCTCGGCGCTCTGACCGGGCTTCTGATCCTCATTGGAGGCGTCGTGGGCGGCCGCGGCGGCGCGGAACTCGCCTTCCTTATCGCGCTCGCGATGAATTTCTTCAGCTACTGGTTCTCCGACAAGATGGTGCTGAAGGCCTACGGCGCGCAGGAGCTGGACCCGGCGAATGCGCCCGAGCTCTACTCGATCGTCCAGGAGCTGGCGCTCGAAGCGCACATCCCGGTGCCGCGGATGTATATGATTGACACCGATACGCCCAACGCTTTCGCCACCGGGCGCAATCCGAATCATGCGGCCGTCGCAGTGACGCGGGGTATTTTGCGGATTTGCAGCCGCGACGAACTCAAAGGCGTGCTCGGCCATGAGCTTTCTCACGTCATAAACCGCGATATCCTGACGAGCTCAATCGCCGCGACATTGGCCGGCGCGGTCATGATCCTGGCCTCGATGGCGAGGTGGGGCGCGTTTTTCGGCGGCTTTGGCGGCGGCAGCGACGACGACCGCCGCGGCGGCATGATCGAGCTCTTGCTGATGGCGGTCCTCGCGCCGCTCGCCGCGTCTTTGATTCAGCTCGCGGTGTCGCGTACGCGCGAGTATCAGGCGGACGCGAGCGGTGCGCGTCTGACCCATCATCCGCTCTTCCTCGCCGGCGCGCTGCGCAAGCTCGAAGCCGCCAATGAGCGGATGCCGATGGACGCCGGGCCGGCGACAGCCCATCTGTTCATCGTCAATCCGCTGAGCGCGCAGGGTCTGATGAGCAAGCTCTTCTCAACCCATCCGCCGCTCGAAGAGCGCATCCGGCGCCTCGAGCATATGGCGAATACGGAGGCGGTCTAAGGCCGATGGCATCCGAGGACGATAGCTCCAAGGGCTTCAAGATACAGGACCGCCGGCGCTTTTCCGCCGAGGGCGAGCTTAAGCCGGAGTTCAGCGGCGCCGACGAACCGGCGGCCGCGGAATCTTCCGCGGGTCATGCACACGGCGGCGGGACACGCGACGCGGCCGAGCCGCATCATCACGCGACGGCCACTCACCCGCAGCAGGCGGCCGCGGCCGCGGGATATGCTGCCGCGCGATCGGCAGGCTCCGAGTCCGCCGAAGCCGCGGCGCAGGCAGGCGAGATCAACTTCGGGGCCTTCCTGATGAGCCTTTCGACCGAGGCGCTGGTGCATCTGGGCGAGATGGCCGACCCCGCCAGCGGCAGCCAGCCGCATCGCGACCTCGGGATGGCGCAGCAGCTTATCGACATTCTGGGGATGCTGCGCGAGAAGACGCGGGGCAACCTCGACCGCGACGAGCAGGCGCTGCTGGACGCGATTCTCTTTGACCTTAGAATGAAATACGTTGAAATCGCTCGCCGGAACGGCTGATTCGCCAGGGTCCGGGTCAGCGCGCGAATGTCTTTGAAGTTCGGTAACGTCGCCATCCTTTGTTTCGCGGCGGTGATGCTGCTGATATGCGGACCCGCGGCGCCACGGGCGCTCGGCGATCAGTTCTGGTACGAGCTTACCTCGGCGCGCGCGCCCAAGGCCGAGACCCTGCCCGATTTCGTCGCGTTGGCGGACAAACTCGGCCCCACCGTGGTCAATATCTCGACCGAGCAGGCCGGACCGTCGGCCTCCTCCGAGGGCGAAGGCGACAACTCGGGACAGGGCGGCGAAGGCGGCGGGAGCGAGGGCGGCGGCAACGAGCCCTTTAACGAATTCGGCGAGCCGTTTGGCGAGCCGCACGGCCGCAGCCTCGGTTCCGGTTTCATCATCAACCCGGCCGGCTATATACTTACCAACGACCACGTGATCGAAAATGGCCGCGAGGTCATAGTCACCACCAAGGACGGCAATCAGTACAAGGCTATGGTGGCGGGGCGCGACGCCAAGACCGACATCGCGCTTTTGAAAATCAACGCCAGGCATCAGCTGCCGGTGGCGCCTCTCGGCGACTCTGACGAAGTGAGAGTCGGCCAGTGGGTGATGACCATCGGCGACCCGTTCGGCTTCGACCATACGGTGACCGCCGGGATCGTGAGCGCCAAGGGTCGCTTCATCCCGGGCAATTACGACGAGTTCATCCAGACCGACGCCGCGATAAATCCGGGCAACTCGGGCGGCCCTTTAATCAATGTTCGCGGAGAGGTGGTCGGCGTAAACTCCGCGATTTTCACCCGCACCGGTTCCAACACCGGCATCGGCTTCGCCATCCCGGTCAACCTGGTGAAGGAAGAGCTCGCGCAGCTGCGCGACCACGGCAAGGTGGTGCGCGGATGGCTCGGAATCTACGTGCAGCGGGTCACGCCCACGATCGCGGAATCGATGGGGCTCGAGGAGCCGCGCGGCGCGCTGGTCGCCGAGGTGCTGAGCGAGGGGCCGGCCAAAATTGCGGGGGTTAAGCGCGGCGACGTAATCATGGCTTACGACGGCGTCTCGATCGAAGACTCGCGCGAGCTGCCCCTGATGGTCGCGCGCACGCCGCTCGGCCATGACGCGACGCTGAGGCTCATCCGCGACAGGAGATATATCGAGCTGCCGGTCACCATCACGGCCTCGCGCGAGACCCACGTCATCGCCGCCGCCAGGGCGCTGCCCAAGGGTACGGCGCCCTTCGGCCTCACGGTCAAGGACCTCGACCCCAAGCTCGCGCGCGACATGGGGCTCGGCCAGAGCAAGGGCGTGGTGGTCTATTCGGTCGAGCCTGGCAGTTCCGCCGACGAGGCCGGGCTGCACTCGCGCGATATCATCGTCGAGGTCAACCGCCACGGCGTCGGCAACGTCGACGCCTACGAGCGCGCACTCAGGCTCGCCGGAGGCAAGGCGATCCTGCTCCTGATCAGGCGTCACAACAGCACTGTCTTCGTGCCGCTCGAGCCGGAGGGTTAGGCGATGCGCGGCGGCGGGCAGGCGCCGGGCGCTCAGGCGCGAACGGCAGGACGTTTTTGTCTGCGATGAAACGGGCGCTCAAAATAGCCGTGTTCGCGATCGCGGCGATTATGCTCTTCGCCCTGCCGCCGCTTATCTACGAGTTCCTGAACTACTACAACGCACTCGAGAATGAAGTCGTCACGCGCTTTTCGGGCAAGCGATGGAACATCCCGTCGCGCATCTACTCGGATTCCTGCTCCGTCTATCCGGGCCAGAGCCTCGACGACCTCGGTTTCTTCCAGCGCCTGGCGCGCCTCAACTACCATCGCGTCGCTTCGGCCGAGGTCGCTTCGCGCGGCAACTATTCGCTCGATGAAAAAAAACATCGCCTGACCGTTTTCCTGCACAGCTTCGCCTATCCGTACAACGAGTTCCCGGGCGAGGCGGTCGAGATGACACTCGGTCCGCATGACACGGTGCAGGCGATGCGCGATCCGCTCACCGGCAAGCCGCTCTACTCGATGGAACTCGAGCCGGAACTGATCAGCGGAATTTTTCAGGGCAGCTGGCAGCAGCGCCGGCTGGTGCCGCTAAACCAGATTCCGGACGCGCTCGTTGACGCGATCCTCGCGGCCGAGGACCATCGCTTCTTCGAGCATCATGGCATCGACGTCGTCCGTATCATCAAGGCGGCGTGGGTGGACTTCTCCGCGCATCGAGTGCGCCAGGGCGGCTCGACCCTGACCCAGCAGCTGATGAAGAACTTTTTCCTGACCAGCAAGCGCGACTGGCGGCGCAAGCTCAAGGAAATCCTGATGGCGTATATCGCCGAGCGCCGTTATTCCAAGGAAGTGATCCTGGAAAACTACATCAACGACATCTACCTCGGGCAACGCGGCCAGGAGGGGATTTACGGCGTATGGGAGGCATCCGAGTTCTATTTTTCCAAGGAGCCGCGCAACCTGACGATCGGCGAGATGGCGACGATCGCCGGGATGATAAGTTCGCCCAATCGCCTCAATCCGCTGCATCACCCGCAGCTCGCCGAGCAGCGGCGCAATGAAGTGCTGGGCCTGATGCTCGCCGACGGCTATATCAGCAAGGCCGCTTATGACACCGCCGCCACCGAGCCTCTGCACCCCCGCGAGTCGTTCGTCGAGAACAACGACGCGCCCTACTTCGTCGATTACATCAAGCACGAACTGGCCGAGCGCTATCCGCCCGAGGTCCTGACCGGCGAGGGGCTTAGAATCTTCACCACGCTCGACGTGCACGCGCAGAAGCTGGGCGAGAAAGCGGTGCGCGACAATCTCGATTACCTCGAACGCCGCTACACCTCGCTCCAGCGCAAGGAAAAGAAGGATCAGCTCGAGGAGGCGCTGTTCGCGATCGAACCGCAGAGCGGCAAGATCCGGGTGATGGTGGGCGGGCGCGACTACCGCGAGAGCCAGTTCGATCGCATCACGCAGGCCAAGCGCCAGCCGGGGTCGGCGTTCAAGCCGATCACCTACCTGGCCGCGATGGAAGAGACGCTCGAGGGCGGCCCGGAGCATTTTCTGCCGACCACCTACATCGACGACACGCCGTTCACCTGGACCTACGGCAACATGAGCTGGAGCCCGAAGAACTACAAGGAACGCTACTTCGGCCGCGTGACGCTGGAGTTCGCGCTCGAGGAGTCGCTCAACTCGGCGACTTCGCGTCTGGCCAACCAGATTGGCCTTGACCGCGTGCGCGCGATGGCCCAGCGGATGGGCTTCGGCGACCTGCCGTCGTATCCGTCGATCGTGCTCGGCGGAATTGAAGTCACGCCGATGCAAATCGCGCAGGCGTATTCGATCATGGCCGACTACGGTCTCGAGGTGCAGCCCTACGCGGTCACGGCGGTGGTCGACCAGAACGGCAAGGTGATCGAAGGGCATGAACTGCAGGCGAGCCAGGTGCTTTCACCGCAACTCGCCTACATGATCGACTTCATGCTCGAGCAGGTCATCAATCACGGCACCGGCGAGGGTGCGCGCAAACGCGGCTTCACCCGCCCCGCCGCGGGCAAAACCGGCACCACCAACGACTCCAAGGACGCCTGGTTCGCCGGCTTCACGCCCAACCTGCTGGCCGTCGTATGGACCGGCTTCGATCAAAAGGAGGAATTGGGATTGACCGGCGCGGAAGCCTCGCTGCCGGCCTGGACCGACTTCATGAAGGCCGCCGCGGCGTCGCGTCCGCCGCTGGACTTCGTCCCGCCGCCCGGTATCGTGGTGGAGAAGGTTGACCCGCTGACCGGATATCTGGCCGGGCCGAATTGTCCCGTCGTGATAGAAGGAGCGTTCCCGACGGCGCTTGCGCCGACGCAAGTCTGTCCGTTGCATGCCTCGGGCGCCACCACGCCGGCCGCCGACAATTACGCTGCGCCCGGCGCTCCGGCAGGAAGCAACTGGGAACGCGTGCCGCGCGAGCCTAACGATTGACGCCCGACGATTAACGATTCATGAGAAGTGAAACCCCTTGCTCCGCGCGGAGGGCTCTGAGAGGGCGCACCGCGCCGATTGTGCTGGCATGCGCGATCGCGGTTGCGGGCTTCGCCGCGGCGGCGACGACCGCGTTCACGGCGCAGCGCGCCGCGGCCTCGGGGTCGACGTCAGTCCTTGCACTCGAAGAGCAGAGCCTGCCGCCGGAAGACCTCGCATCTCCAGCGGCCTCGCCGGCCGCACTGCCCGCTCCGTCGCCCGCCGCGGCCGGGGCGAAGTCTGC
>DATJXN010000030.1 GCA_035500095.1 Candidatus Binataceae bacterium | reverse complement strand
CAACGCGTGCGGCGCGCCGTCTTTTCGTCTGCTAGACTTTGGCGGGTAACGCGGCGCAACGCGGCCGGCGAAGCGATCACCGGCGAAAGGCGGAAGTCTCAATATGAGCGCATCGCTTGTCGTCCTGATAATCCTGGCCGCGGTGGTGGCTTGGGCTGTGCTCGGCTACAACTCGCTGGTCAGCGTGCGCAACCAGGTGCAGAACGCATGGCGCCAGATCGACGTTCAACTGCGCCGCCGCCACGACCTCATCCCCAACCTCGTCGAGGCGGTCAAGGGCTACATGCAGTTCGAGCGCGAAACTCTAACCCAGGTGGTGGAGGCGCGTGCCAAGGCGATCAGCGCGCCTGACCAGGCCTCGCGCATGGCGGCCGAGAACCAGATAACCGGAGGACTGAGCCGCCTGCTCGCCGTGATCGAGAATTATCCGCAGCTCAAGTCCGACCAGAATGTGCTGAAGCTCCAGGAGGAGCTGACCACCACCGAGAATCAGATCGCCTTTTCGCGCCAGGCCTACAACGACTCCGTGATGCTGCTGAACACGCGCATCGAGAGTTTTCCCACCAATCTGATCGCCAACAATTTCGGCTTCAAGCAGGCCGAGTACTTCCAGGGTGCGCCCGAGGACCAGGTGGTGCCGAAGGTCGATCTTTCTATGGGCGGCGGCGCGGCACAGGCGCCTTCGACGCCGCGCGCCTGATGCCCGGGCGCGGGGATTCAGGGGATGTCTGCCGCGCGAGCCGATTTCTGGGAGCTCGAACGCCGCAATCGGCGCGAGACCGCGATTCTTGTCGCCGTCTTTGTCGCGCTCTTCACGCTGCTCGGTTTCGGCCTTGATTTCCGTTTTGGCGACCTCGCGATCGTCAATGGCACGCTGACCGGCTTTCCGGCCCTGACGCTGGTCGCGCTTACCTTCGCGATTTTCCAGGCGCTGCTTTCGTATTACGGCGGAGCCTCGCTGGTGCTCGCATCGGTGCAGGCGCGCGAGCTTACGCCCGACACGCCGCAGCATCAGATGGTGCTTGACGTGGTGCGCGAGATGGCGCTGGCGGCGCGGATGCCGGTGCCAAAGGCCTATCTGATGAACGATCCGTCTCCGAATGCGTTTGCGACCGGACGCAATCCGAATCATTCGGTGGTCTGTGTCACCCAGGGTCTCATCGACACGATGGATCGCGAAGAGGTGCAGGGCGTGCTGGGGCACGAGATGGCGCACGTGCGCGATTACGACATCCGCACCATGATGATGATCGCGGTGCTGGTGGCGGGAGTCGCGATGCTGGCCGATTTCGTTTACCGCTCGATGTGGTACACCGGCACGGTCGGCGGCGGGAGCAGCAGCCGCGACGACGACAGCCGCAGCGGGAACGGAGGCGCATTGATTGGCATCCTGGTGCTGGTGCTTGCGGTCCTCGCGCCGTTATTCGCGCAGCTGCTCGCGATGGCGGTATCGCGCGAGCGCGAGTACCTGGCCGACGCCGCCTCGGTCGAGTTCACGCGCAATCCGCGCGCGCTGCTGCGCGCGCTGGAACGAATCGCCCAGACCGAATCGCCGCTGCGCAACGCCTCGCGCGGCACCGCGCACATGTTCATCGTCAATCCGCTGCAGGGCGCGCGCGATGACGACGAGGGATTTTTTGCCAACCTGTTCTCGACTCATCCGCCGCTCGGCCGCCGTATCGAACGGCTGCGCGCGCTGCTGAACGAGACCGGCGGCCAGACGCCCGCCGCGTCTTCCATTTCTCGCAGCTGACACGCGCGGACGAAGCGCGTGCTAGCGGTTGCGATGGCGCAATTCGCGTTCGACTTCGCGCCGCGCGCTCTTGCGTTTGATCGCCTCGCGCTTGTCGTAGAGCTTCTTGCCCTTGGCCAGGCCGAGTTCGACCTTGGCACGGCCTTGGCGGAAGTAAATTTTCAGCGGAACGATCGTGTAGCCTTGCTCGCGGGCATGTCCCCACCAGCGGTCGATCTCCCGCCGATGCATCAGCAGCTTGCGCGGGCGGACTTCGTTGTGGCTGAACTGGCCGGCCGGCGCGTAGGCGCCGATGTGCACGCCAAACAGGAAGGCCTCGCCGTTTTTGATCCGCGCATAGCTGTCGCGCAGGTTAACCTTGTGCGCGCGCAGCGATTTGACCTCGGTCCCGGTCAGGGCCATCCCGCATTCCAGCACCTCCTCGATGAAGAAATCGTGGCGGGCCTTGCGATTGTCGGCGATCAGTTCGTAACCGTCGTCGGACGCTCTGGTGCTTTCCTGGCGGGCCATTCCTATGAGTTTATCCGCCCGCCGCCGCCGACATAAGCGATCCAGTCGCGCATCGCGGCGTCGGTGGTGCGAAACGCGATCTCCTCCCAGGGGATCTCGGCGGGAGCGAAGTAGCGCACTTCGCTTGCCTCGTCAGAGAGCCCCGGGCTCTCGCTTCCGGGCCGCGCGAGGTAAACCACGACCGCTGCGATCGGATTTTGCGGATCGGCATATACGCCGAGCAGGCTTTCGATCGTGACGTTCATCCCGACTTCCTCGACCGTCTCGCGCAGCGCCGCCGGCTCGGGCATCTCGCCGAAGTCGACGTAGCCGCCGGGAAAGGTCCAGAAGCCGAGGCGCGGAGGGATGGCGCGGCGGAGCAGCAGGACGCGGCCGGCGTCGATTACCAGGCATCCGGCCACCAACTTGGGGCTTTGGAAGTCGATATAGCCGCATCGCGAGCACACCTTATGACGCCTGTGATCGGGCAGCACTGGGCGCAGTTCCATCGCACCGCCGCAGAGCGGGCAGAAGCGCACGTTGGCGGGGTACTGATGCTGGATTTCGTGGCGCGGCGCCGCGGGAAGATCGTTTCGGTCGGCCATGGAGACGAGCTTGGCCGATCGGAGCGGCGCGCCGCAACCGCAGCGAACGACTAGAAGGTGAGGCGGCGGACCAGTGCCTCGCCGATCAGCAGGATCATCGCCGCGAAGAGCGGCCACGTCGCCATCGATTGCCGCGTCTCATGCTCCGGACGCGTCAGTCCGACGTCGGCGGTCGAGGGATTGAGCCGCCCGCCGCTCGCCGACGCGAGACGTTCGAGCAGCGTGTAGTTGGGTTCGGGGCGCGGCAGCTCGGCGTCGATCGCGGGGCTCACGGTGTAAGCAAGCGGCGGGAAGGCGAGCGCCTCCGCGGTGGACGCCTTGAGCGTGATGTTGTAGGTGCCGGGGCGAGGCGCGTCGAAGCTGCCGTAAAGCTCGCCTGGAACTTCCTCGGAGAGCGCGCTCTGCACGCGGCTGCCGTCGGGGCGCGTGATGGCCGCGGTGACCATCGCGGCCGAGGGGGCCGGCCGGTCGCTATAGTTGGTGAGCCGCAGATGAATGCGGCCCTCGCGATAGCCCAATGCGACGTCGAACTTCTGTTCCGTGGCTGCGGTCTCGGGCGTCATCCACGAGAAGACTTTGCTCCAGACCTGGCTGAAGATGCCGTCCTGTATCCACGGCGAGGACCATCGCCCGCTCGCATCGGTGGTGACCGCGACCGCTTTGCCGGCCGCGTAGCGCCAGCTCGCGATAAGCGGAGTGCGGGTGTTGGCGCGGTTGATAAACGCGTCGAGCGTCGCCTGCGGCTTGAGTTCGGTCGCGACGAAGCCCTTGATCGCGGGCAGCTGGCGGCCGCCAAGATCCTTGAGCAGTGCGTCGGGCCTCATCGTGTACGGCGTGAAGTCCCTTTCGACCATCGTGGCCTCGCCGCCGTGCGATTTCACGTCTTGCAAGAACATCTCCGGCAGATTCGACGCGCTGTCGGTCTGGTAGAAGCCGCCGCCGCCGTACTTGCTGATCGATTCGAGCAGCGCAAGGTTGGCCTCGCGGCCGATCGCGATGGTCGAGATCGTCACACCGCCCTCGCGATGCATTGTCGAGACAAGGTCGTAGTACATCGCGGCCGTGCCGCCGGTCTCGCCGTCGGTCAGGACCACGACGTGCTTTACCGAGGCGTTGCTGCTTGCCAGCATCCGCTCGGCCTCCTCCATCGCCGGCAGCAGGTACGTCGTGCCGTGGGCTTTCAGCCGGTTGATCAGCTCGTCGAAGTAGGGCCGGCTCTGGCTGAGCGGCGTCAACGGCACTATCACGAAGGGTTGCGAATCGAAGCCGATGACCGCGATAAGATCGGCGTCGGTAAGTGTCTTGGTGACGGTGCGCGCCGCCGCCTTGGCGTACTCCAGTTTCTGGTCGCGGCCCATCGAGCCCGACTTGTCGATTATAAGGACCAGGGCGCGGGTGCGCTCGCGATGCTGCGGCGGCTTCATGATGACCGGCAGCGCGCGCGCAAGCGGGCTGTCCTGGTAGCCGCCGAGGCCGAAACTCTCGTCGCCGCCCGCCATCGCGAGCGAGCCGCCGTCTTCGACGTAGTTGAGCAATGCCTGCTGTGCCGCGGGCGAGAGCCGCGCGCGCGGTACGTTGTTGAGCACCACGGCGTCGTAGCCCTTCAGACTGCCGCTCCAGGAGTCGCTCGCCGTGATTACGGTCGGTTCGAGGCCCATCCGGTGCACGACCGATTCGAGGTACTCGGCGTCGCGCGCCGAACCGGTAAGGATCAGCACCTTGCGCTGCGCTCCGATCCCGATCCATCCGGTCAGCGAATCATCCTCGGTGAAGACGTCTTGCGCCGGATTGGCGGGCCTGAAGGTGGCCGTGTACGAGGTCAGGCCGGACGCTTCGGCGTGGACGGGAAAGTCGAAACGCTGCTGTCCGCTCTGCAGCGCGACAGTGCGGGCGTCGGTTGGGCGGCCGTTTTGAAAAATCGAAATCGTGCCGCTTACCGGAGTTGAGTTGTAGTTGGTGGCGGTGACGCTCAGCGCGAACGGCTCCGATTTGGCCAGCGCCGGGGGCATCGTGAGACCCGTGATCGCGACGTTCGGAATGTCGCGCGCGCCGGGCGGCGTGAAGATGTAAAGCTGGATGCCCGCCGAGCGGATCGCGCCGAGCGCGCGTTCGGCGTCGCCATGGTTCTGCCATCCGTCGGTCACCAGCACGACCGACCCGTCATGGGCGGCGGGATTGGCGGCGACCTTTTGCAGCGCAGCCTCGAGGTCGGTTGCCCCGGGCGCGCAGGTTGCGCATCCGCCCTTGCCGTCGAGCCTGTCGAGCGCGCCGGCGACCGTGGTCGGCTCGGCATCGGTCCCAAAAATCACCGCCGGGTCGCTGCCGCGCAGCTTCAGATCGTCGCGCAAGAGCCTGGCCGTCCACGTGCGCATCGCTTCGGTGATACTGGCCGAGGCGTCGATAACGGCCGGCCGCGTCGTACCCTCGGTGCGCGTGATCGTCTGCGGATCGGCGAGCGCCAGCACGCAGAGCGCGAGCACTGCCGCGCGCAGGAACGGCGCCAACAGCTTGCGCGGCGTGTCCACGGCAAGCAGCGACCAGGCAAGGATCACGCCGACCGCGATCAACAGCCACAGCGCGCCCGGATTGGCCAGCTTGATGCCGGCCAGCATGAGGTCCAGGTTACGAAGGCCGCCCGGGTGCATTGCTAGACCGTGACCGCCGGCCGGCGGCGGCGATAGGCGATCAACGCCTCGACGATCACCAGCGCGACGATCGCCAGGATGAAGTCGTAGGCCACCGGCGCGCGCCGCGGCGCGACCTCGGCCATCGCGCCCGACCCGCCCGCCTCGATCTTCATCGAGGGCGTGTTTTCGAGGTCGGATGCGCGCAGGTTGGCGAGGTTGACCGCGCGCTCGGATTTGGCCCCGTCAGCCGCGACGAGCTGATAGAGGCCCTGCAGGTTGGCGCCGGTGAACAGCATTCCCGGCGTCACTTTGATCTTGTGTCCCTCGGGCGGCACGATTGCCTCAATGCCGGCCGGCACGATCCAGGGGTCGCCCGTGCGGTAGCCGGCAGTTTCGGCGCCGAAACCGGCGAGGTAGCTCAGCGCGTTGAGCGTCAGCACCGACATCGGCAGGTTTTGCCGCCCGAGGTAGGGAAAGGGATTGAAGCCGAGCGCGACGATGCGATGGCCGGAGCGTTCGCCTGCAAGCATCAGAGCGCCGCCGCTGCCAGTGACGATCGCCTGAAGCCACGGATGCTGGCCGAGGTATTCGCCGCCGTGCAGGTCGAGCAGACGGAAATTGACCGAATCGGTGAGTGCTCCGGTCGGCGGCCATCCCGTGATCTGGACGCTGGAGGTCGGCTGCACGTTAAAGCCGAAGACCGGATCCGCCGGCGGCGGCATCACCAGCAGCGTGTTGACCGGTGGCATCTCCTTGGGCACCGCGTACTCGAAAATCGCGAGGTCGGCGAGCGCGAGATCCTTGGGCGAGAAGCTTGAAGGCGACGCGACGCGGACCGATATCCCGGGCAGCGCATCCAGGCCTGCGGCGTCTGCGGGAGTTGGCGTCACGAACAGGATCGAGATCGATTTGACCGCGCCCGCGGTCGCCCAGGCAACGTTGTCGAGCTGAAAGCCGTCGCCCGGCGCGAGCGCCGCGCGATAGACGCGGGCCGGCGCGAGGTTGGGAAACTCGAGCGCGCCGACCTGGCCGGGCTCCAGACGCGCCTGCGCGTGTCCGACGGTCTTGCCGTCGCCCGCGATCGCTACTTGCAGGGTTTGCGCCGCAGGGCTGAAATTGGCCACCGTCAACCGGGCATGCAGCGCGGCCTGTCCCAGCGACTCGCGCCGGAGCACGAACGATCCGATCGCATAATTGGGCAGCGGATCGCCGGCCGCGAAGGCTTCGATCCGCGCCGGCACCGGCGCCACAAGCGGCCGCGCCCCCGCATAGAT
Organism: Candidatus Binataceae bacterium; assembly: GCA_035500095.1. Lineage (NCBI taxonomy): Bacteria > Candidatus Binatota > Binatia (SeqCode) > Binatales (SeqCode) > Binataceae (SeqCode) > Binataceae bacterium (SeqCode). The sequence goes on along the minus strand of DATJXN010000030.1, from coordinate 18,397 downwards.
CACCCGGCGAAGGCGCGTGTCGGAAGCAAGCGCGCCAAGAAGCGTGCTCAATGCCGCCTGATCCGACGGCGCGTCGGTAGGGTGCAAATCGCCGAGCGCAGCCGACGCTTGGGCAGCGCCCACGAAGGGCGGGCCGGCTCGATGAGGCTGCGGGGCGGTCAGATAGAGCGTGACCTCGCCCGGACCTTCGCGCGCGAGTGCGTCGGTGAGGGCCGCGCGTGTCGCCTCGAAGCGGGTGCGTCCGGATCCTGCTGCGGCCTGCATCGCGGCCGAGTCGTCGAGCACCACAGCGATCGGATTGCCCTTACGGGTGACGTAGGGGCCCGCGATCGCCAGCGCGGCGAGCCCGATGATGAGCATCTCGACGAAGAACATCCAGTCCAGCCGGGGCCATCCGCCGAACCGCCTCCCGCGTCGCGCGCGCAGCGTGCGAAAGGCGAGCACGCTTGAAACCACGACGCGGCGCGGCCGCTCGCGCACGAGGTACGCGAGCCCAAGCGCGGGGATCAGCGCGAGCAGGTAATAGAGCGCGGACGGATTGAGCAATCCCATCGTCGCCGCTAATGCCTTCTCAGGCCGAATTCGGCCGAGGCGCGGAGGAAGAAGTCGTGGAAATTCAGGTCGGTGGTATAGAGCGTGTAATGCAGTCCCTGGCGCAGGCAGAAGGTTTTGATCTCTCGCGCGAGTCGCTCGAGCGTCTTGCGATACTGTTCGCGCTCGCGATTCCCGATCGACGCCATCACGCGCTCGCCGCTCTCCGCATCGACCAGCTCGACGTCGCCCGCCAGTCCTGCCCCCGCCATTTCGCCGCCGCCGAGAATCTGGACCGCGGTCACGTCCATGTTGGCGGCGGTGAAGAGGCCAAGTCCGCGCGTCACGGATTTTATCATCATCAGGTAGTCCGAGATGACAAAGACTTTGCCGGCGCGGCGAATCGAAACCAGCTCGCGCGCGAGCGCCGCGGCAAGGTCGAGCTCTCCGGCCGGCCGGACGGCGCCCAGGCGCTGGGCCAGCTCGACGATCCGATGACGCCCATAGAGGAAACCGGGCGCAACCGCCTTGCCTTCTCCGGCCAGCACGCGAACCATCACGCGGTCGCCTTGCGCGAGCGCGACGTAGGCGAAGGCGAGCGCGGTCGCGACCGCCATCGGGAATTTGCGATCGGCCTCGGGCAGGCCCATCGAGGCGCTGGCGTCCAGAAAGATGTAGGTGAGGAGGTCTTCCTCCTCCTTGAACAGTTTGATGTAGAGTTTGTCGGTGCGGCCGTAGAGGCCCCAGTCGATGTAGCGGAAGTCGTCGCCGAGCGCGTAATGGCGGAAGTCGCTGAACTCGAGCGACGAGCCGCGCCGCGGCGACAGATGCGAGCCCTTGCCGAGCCCCTCGAACTCGCGCCGCGTCTTGATCCGTAGGTGCTCGAGCCGGGCCAGAAAGTCCGGCGTGAATTCCTCGGGCAGTCCCAGCATCGAGGGTTACGCGCGCGGCTTCTTCAGCCGCTTTAGCGCCTGGTCGAGGATCGAATCGGTGCTGACGTTTTCCGCCTCGGCCTGAAAGTTGCGCAGCAGACGATGGCGCAGCGCGGGCACGACGCCGTCGGCGATGTCGTCGTAGCTGACGCTGACCCGGCTATCGAGCAGCGCGTTTACCTTGGAGCACAGGATTAGCGCCTGGGCGCCGCGCGGGCTCGGCCCGAAGCGCAGGTATTGGGAGACCTCGGGGATTGCGCCGGGGCCGTTGGGCGTGCAGGCGCCGATTATCCCGATCACGTAGCGCTCGATCGGCTCGGCCACCATCACCTCGCGCACGAGCGCCTTCAGCTGTTCGATCGCGACCGGGGCGCTGGTCGCGGGAAAGATGGGCTGAGCGACATGCGTGGTGGCGCCGGTGGTGCGGTTCAAGATCTCGCGCAGCTCTTCGGGCTTGGGCGAGCCCATCACCACCTTGAACAGGAAGCGATCCATCTGCGCTTCGGGCAGCGGATAGGTGCCCTCGAGCTCGATCGGATTCTGCGTCGCCAGCACCATGAACGGCGGTTCGAGCTGATAGGTTGTGCCGAAGACCGTCACCTGCCGCTCTTCCATCGCCTCCAGCACCGCGGACTGCGTCTTGGGCGTGGCCCGGTTGATTTCGTCGCCGAGCACCACATGCGCGAAGATCGGGCCGGGCTTGAAATGAAACTCGCGCCGGCCGTCGGATTCGGTCAGGACCTGGGTGCCGACGATGTCCGAGGGCATCAGGTCAGGCGTGAACTGGATACGCTTGAAGCTGAGTCCCAGCGCGTCGCTGGCGGTCTTGCACATCAGGGTCTTGCCAAGTCCGGGGACGCCCTCGATTAGAACGTGGCCGCCCGCGAACAGTGCGGTCAGCGTTTTGCGGATGACGTCCTGGTGGCCGACGATTACCTTGCCGACCTCGGCTTCGGCGCGCGCGAAAGTGCGTTGGAATTCAGCGACGCGCTCGGCTGGCGTGATTTGCGGGGCCGCTCCCATGCCTTCTCCTTGGTTATGACTGACCTTGCCGCATGACTAATGAATCAGGTCCCGGTAGCGCGGTGGTACAAGCTGGCGTTCCTCGGGTGAAGCGTCAAGCCGCTCGGGCTTGAGCGGGACGTTGGCGTAGGGGACACGCGCCGTCGGCCGGCTGGTGTCGGGTGCCAACTTGCCGCCGCTGGCCGAGACGACCTCGGTCGGCAGACGGAAGAGCACGTAGCGGGCGTCGCGAATTTCAATCGCCGGTCCTTCACCCGGCTTATAGAAACGCGGGGAGTTTTCGGGCACCGGGAATTCGCCCAGATGGGTGTCGCCGTGGCCGCCTTTTTCGTTCTTGCCGCCCTTTGTGCCGCCCGCCGGTGCTTCGTTCATCGCGTGGGCGTCCGGATGGGGAAGCGGAATATTTCCCTGTGCCGTCGCGTCGGGCTGCTGCGCAGGTCCCTTCTTGTTGGGATTGGCGCCCGGCTTCAGCGCGTTGCCTTTGTCGCCCTGCCCGGACTTCGGAGCGCTATTTTTGGACTCTTCTGCGCTTTCGATTTGCGCCTGCGCCTTGGAGAGGTCGTTCTGCAACTCGACTATCTGTTCCTTGCCCTTGGGACCGTTGGGATTGTTTCCCTGATTCTGACCCTGACCCTGGCCTTGGCCCTTACCCTGGCTTTTTCCCTGGCCGTCACCGGTGTCCTGGCCTTGGCCGTTGCTCTGACCGGTTCCCTTTCCGGAATTGCCCTTGCCGCTGCTGCTGCTCGAGCTGTTGTTCGCGGATTGCTGCGGTGAAGATCCCTGTTGCTGCTTTTGCAGCTCGCTCATCGCTTCAGCCAGCCGGGCGAGCTTCTCCTGCGGGGGAAGATCGGGATTCTCCAACGCGTCGGCGGCGGCGCGTAGCTTGGAAGCGAGGTCGTTGTCGGCGGATGAGGGCGAGGCTGCGAGCCCTCTAGCGGCGGCGCGCAGCTTGCGCGCTTCCAATTGCTCGGGCGTGGGCGGCCGCACCAGCGCTAGCGCGGCGGCCGCGAGCATCACGACGATAACCGCCGCGATCGGCAACGAGCGCACGAGCGGCCGGCCGACCTCGAAGGCGAAAGCGCCGTTGGGGTCGAAACGCTCGAGGTATCCGGCCGCGCGGCGCCACAGCACGGGGAACAGCGGGGTTCGACGGGCGCGCTCCGCGGGAGGTTCGGCGGGATCGGCCAGGCTCGCGAGCGTGACGATCTCCTGATGGCCGCCGACCACGTCGTCAACGCGCCCCGCTGCATCGATAAAATTGTCCGCCTCGCGCCAGGCCCGCCAAGCCATCAGGGCGCATCCGGCCATCGCGGCGACGCCCGCAAACAGCAGAGCCAGGCGCAAGTCTCCAAGCTTTACGGGCGTGATCGCGTAGCCGGCGCGCTCCCACGTCGCGACGCCGATCGCGCGAAGCGCGCCGGCCAGCACGAGCGCGGTGAGTGCGGGAACGAAAAGCGCAAGTCCGGCGCGAAGCGCTGCGACCTGCTTAAGCCGCCGGCGCGCGGCGACAATCTGCTCGACGGGATTGATCACGACGGTGTCATCTTCTGATGGACGCGGGCACGGAAGCGGCGCCGGTCGCGAGCGTTGGCGCTCCGTGGGCGGATTCCCGAGCGTTCAGGGCGTTAAGCTTGCGCACGATCTCGATATTGCGTTGATGCTCGCGCAAGGTGCGCGAAAAAATATGAGTTCCGTCGTTGCGAGCCACAAAATACAGATAATCCGTGTGCGCAGGATAGAGCGCCGCCATTATCGACGACATTCCAGGATTTGCAATCGGTCCCGGCGGGAGTCCGGCGAACGAGTACGTATTATAGGCAGACGCAGTATGCACCGCCGTCGCCGCAGGCTCAATTTCTCCATCCGGATTATACTGAGCGGTGGGATCGGACTGAAGCGGCATCCCCAGCCGCAGACGATTGTAGAACACACTCGCGATCGTCGGTCGTTCGCCCGCCACCTTGGCCTCTTTCTCTATAATCGAGGCGAGCGTCACCAGTTCATGGGGGCTCAGGTTAAGCTCGAACAGCCGCTCATCGGTATGGGATGGGAGCGCGCCATAGAACCGCCCCAGCATCGCGGCCAGGATCCGCTCGACATTCGCATGCGGCGAGAAGCGATAAGTCGCCGGGAACAGATAGCCCTCGGAGCCCAGGGGTTCCAGTCCTAACGCAGCCGGCAGCGGACCCGAGCGCGCGGCTTCCTCGAACTGGCGTTGGCAAACCAGGCCCGCATCCTCGAGCCGCTCGGCGATTTGATGCAGCGTCGCACCTTCGGGAATCGCGACCGTCACCGTGACGAAGTCGCCATTGACCAGGTGCCGGAGGACCTCGGAGACGCGCTCACCGCCAGTGAAGGCATACTCGCCGGGCTTGAGACTGCGCCCGCCTCCGGTGCATTCCGCGTACAGCATCATGGCGCGCGCGCTGCGGACGACGCCTGCGGCGGCCAACCGGCGCGCGACCGAACCAAGTGAATCGCCCGGGTCAACGGATACGATCCTTGGCGCCATGAATCTCGGCACTGGGATAAGGCACGCATAGGTTAGCCAGCCTGCGGCCGCGACCGCACCGAGCGCTACCAGGCCTGCCGCTGCTTTAACGTACCGATTCACTAAGTCGGCGGCTTTCCAGCCATCCTTCAAGAATGATCGCCGCCGCAACGGCGTCGCGCGAGGCCTTCGTGGCCTTGCGCGAAGCTGAGGACTCCGCAAGCCGCTCGCTGGCCTCGAAGCTGGTCAACCGCTCGTCGAACATCTCGACCGCGACCCCCATCGCCGCACGCAGATGCTCGGCAAAGGTTCTGGCCGCACGGGCTGACGGTCCCTCGGTGGCGTCCATGCTCAACGGCAAGCCGACGACGATAAGCGAGACATCGCGGGCCAGCAATTGTGCCCGTATTTCGTCGAGATCAAGTTTGAGCGAACGGCGTTCGATTGTGCCTACGGGATAAGCGGCCCGACCGTCACTTATTGCCAATCCTATCCGTTTTCGCCCGAAATCGATGCTTGCGATTGCCATAGCACGTCTTAACTCAATTTATATGCATTATTAGGAAAGCTGTTAATAGGGGGCTGCGGGACTGTTGCGTATCGGGGTAAAATGCCCTAACGTGAGCACGATGGTTCGGGGGACCCTCGCTCGTATATTACCGCGTCTGGTCACGGCCTTGGTGGTCGCCGCCTTGGCCTCAGTCGCCTCCGTCCATCTCTTTTTCCAGGCCGGAGAGCCTCCGCCGCCCACCGTGGCGCTGATGGATTTGCAGCCAGGCCGTCTCGATAACGGGTCGGCGGAGCTTCCCGAAACCGCCTCTCCGGCGCCCGATCCGATCATCATCCAGCTCACCCTCGATCGCTCGGCTTCCGTGCTCCGCTATCTCGAGGATGCCGGACTGGATCCCGCGGAGGCGCAGAACTGGGCCAATCACTTCCAGGAAGTCGCCAACACCGGGACGATGAAGGAAGGCCACTCGCTGATCCTCTACAAGGATCCTGAAACCGGCGATCTGCGCGACCTGCGCTATGACCTTAACACGAACGTCGCGATTCGCGAGCACGCCTTGGGCTCGGGCGTGATCCGGACCTCGCGCGACCTTATCGAGTACGACCTAAGACGCGTGAGTGTCGCGTTTACCGTAGGTCGCAGCTTCCGCACAGCCGCTCAGCTTCATAATCTGCCGGAGCCGATCGTCTACACGCTCGAGAACGCTTTCAGCGACCACCAGCCGCTCGATGAACTGCCGTCGGGCTCGGTCGTCAAGCTGATCTACCAGGAAAAGGTGGCGCGCGACGGCAGCTACGACCTGGTGACCGGCGTCGAGGCCGCGCAGATCGAGTCGGAAGATCGAGTCATGACCGCGTTCGCCTTTCGCGACGAGCATGGCCAGCCGCGCTTGTTTGACGCCAACGGCCAGGAATTGGGCGCGCCGCAGGCCCTGCGCTTCCCGGTCAAGTTCAACTACATTTCTTCCGGTTTTACCTTCCATCGCTACCATCCGATTCTCCACGAGTATCGGCCGCACGTAGGCGTTGATTTGGCCGCCAGCTATGGCACGCCCGTTCAGGCGGTGGCGGACGGCCGGGTCGAGTTCGCGGGGTGGTGCGGCGAGCTTGGCCGATGCGTGCGGCTGGACCACGCCCAGGGCATGGTGAGCATCTACGGCCATCTGTCGGAGATTACGCAAGGACTTGATCACGGCGAATGGGTGTCGCTGGGCCAGGTCATCGGGCGCGTCGGCTCAAGCGGTCTTTCGACCGGACCGCATCTGCATTTCGCGCTGGAGCGCGAGGGCCATTACGTCAACCCGCTGACCGAGAGTATCGGCGTCAACCATCAAGTATCGCCGCGGATGCGCTCGATGTTCGAGCAGTTCAAGGAAAATTATCTCGCGATGCTGTCGAAGCTGCCCGACCTCGGGGGCCATTTCCACGTGGGAGCCTCTGCGAGCACGCAGGCTGCGACGGGCGAGGCGACTGCGCGTCCAGTGTCAGGGCAGGTTACGCGCAGGCACTCGCGGCATCGTTGGCGTGCGTGGTCCGCTTCAGTCGAGCGCTGATTTTCTGCGCCCGCCGTGGCCCGTTCCGAGCTGAATAACGATTTCTTCGGTCTTCCCGCTCCGCGCGTGATCGCTCATCGCGGGGCAAGCGGAGAATATCCCGAAAACACTCTTGTCGCGTTTCGCGCGGCTGCCGACGCCGGCGCTTCGTACCTGGAGCTTGACGTCCACATGACCCGCGACGGTACGATCGTCGTCAGCCACGACTCGCATCTGACGCGTACCTGCGGCCTTGACGCCGCCGTCCGTGATCTCAGGCTGGCCGAGCTCAAGCGCGCTGACGCGGGATGGGGTTTCAGCTCGGAGGCGGCCGCTGCCGGCGAGAGCGCCTTCCCGTTTCGCGGGCGCGGAGTCGAAATACCGGCGCTGGCCGAGGTTTTCGCCGCCTTTCCCGAACTCGGTTATGTGATCGAGGTCAAGCAGAGTTCGCCGAGCCTGGTTGCGCCGTTGCTCGAGGTAATCGAACAGGCCGGGATGCGCCGGCGAGTGCTGATCGCGAGCGAGGACGAAGTCCCGATCCGCGAGATGCGCGCGCTCGCGCCTGATCTTCCGACGGGATTTCCCTATTCCGAGATTGTCGGCTTCATGGCGTCGCTGCCGCCGGGTGCCGAGCCGTACGAGCCGCGCGGCCACGCGTTGCAGATCCCGCCGGAGTACGAATCGTGGCGGCTGGTGACCGCCGAGAGCGTCGACGCGGCGCATCGGATGGGCGTCGAGGTCCACGTGTGGACGGTCAACGACGCGGCCGAGATGCGCGCGATGCTCGCGCTCGGTGTCGACGGCATCATTACCGACTATCCGGCTCGCCTGCTCGCGCTCCTGTAGCGATTCAATGTCATCCCGCGCCCGGGACGAGGGGCCTGCCGTGCGCCGCCGTGGCTTTCCTGGCGCGACGGGCTTCTGTTACGATTCGACGCGCTCCAAGCCGCGCCCCGCGCCCGGAGGTGGATTTCGATGAAACTCGACACGATGCTCTCTGTTCGCGACCTGCACGAGGTTCCCAGGGCGGCCAAGGCCGCCGAAGATGCCGGCTTTGACGCTATCTGGTCGATGGAGGCGGGCAACGACGGCTTCCTGCCGCTGGCGCTTGCGGCCGAGCACACCAGGCGGATCAAGATGGGCCCGGCGGTCGCGATCGCTTTCCCGCGAAGCCCGATGGTCACCGCCTACACTTCCTACGACCTCGCGCGGCTCTCGGAGGGACGCTTCGTGCTGGGCCTGGGCACCCAGGTCAAGGGTCACATCGAGCGCCGCTACGGGATGCGATGGGAGCCGCCGGTGGCCAAGCTGCGGGAGTACCTGGAATCGCTGGCCGCGATTTTCAAGTGCTGGAACGAAGGCGGCGCGAAGCTCTCGTACAAGGGCAAATACTACAACTTCTCACTGATGACGCCGTTCTTTGCTCCGCGGCCGCATCAGTTCAAGGTCCCGATTTACATCGCAGGCGTGAACGAGCGCATCTGCCGCCTCGCGGGCGAGCTATGCGACGGCCTGCACGCGCATCCGTTCAACTCGCCCAAGTACCTGCGCGAGTTCGTGATGCCGCATCTCGAAGAGGGCTTTAAAAAATCCGGCCGCGCGCGCAAGGACTTCACGGTCTTCACCACTGCCTTCGTGGTGGTGGGCGGCAAGGACGAGGAGATCGAAAAGGCGCGCGAGGCGGTGCGTCAGCAAATCTCGTTTTACGCCTCCACCCGCACCTACCAGGTGGTACTCGATACCCACGGATGGGGCGACGTCGCGGCGCGCCTGAACGAGAAGGCGGCCAAAGGCGACTGGACAGGGATGGCCAAAGAGATCACCGACGAGATGCTCGAGACCTATTCGGTCAGCGGCAAATGGGACGACATCGCGGCCAAGGTCAAGGCGCGCTACGACGGCCTGCTCGATCGCGTTGCCTTCTACATGCCGTACAAGGCGGGCGCCGACGAGGACGCCTGGCGAGAGCTCTGCCGGCAGTTCAACGGATAGGACCCGCACCCGTCTCAGCTTAAGCCGCGCCAGTCTCGGCGCACGCCTGGCGAGGGCGCCTACTTGTCGAGCGTCGAGCCCAGTTCCGCGATCTTCTTCCTCAGCAGGCTGACCAGCGCCGGATAGCCGTCGTTGTTGAGCACGCGGTTGAACTGCTGGCGGTAGTTGGCCATCACGCTTATTGCGTCGATATTCAGATCGTAGATCCTCCAGGCCGTGCTGTCGCGCCTTAGCAGGTAGTCGACCTTGATCGGCTGCGCCTGATCTTTGAGCATCACGGTGCTGTGAACCTCGGCGTAGTCCGTTCCGTCGAATTGCTGGCCGGTGAAGTTGACGGTGGAGTGCGCCGCGGTGTCGCGGATCTTCTGCACGCCGTATTCCTGGAGTTTGCTCAGGTACACGTTCTCCATGAACGCGGTGAACACCTGGACGAATTCGGATTGCTGCGCCGGCGTGATCTGGCGCCAGTGATAGCCGAGCGTGGTGCGCGCCATGTCGGCAAAGTCGAAATTGGCTTCCGCGATCTCGCGCAGCCGCTTGTCGCGCGCGGCCGTCGGCGTCTGAGTGTCGCGCACCACGGCGGTCGCTTGATCGATTACCGCCTTGACCATGGCGGTCGGATCGCCGCCGCCTATCACGGCCGCGGAGGCGGATGCCTGCGCTCGCGCGCGGCCCGGTATCAGGGCGCCGGCGGCGCAAAGTGCGGCAACAAGCAGGAACAGGGGGATTACGCCGGTATTAAGCGCCGAGCAGTATGTCGCCCGAGCGTCATCATCGGAAGAGCCTGCGCGCCTTCCCAGGCGGGCATGGACTGGGGTGGACATCGTGTGTGTGTAAATCATCACCGGTCATTATCGGCCCTTCGGCAACCCTTTTAAACCACCTCTGATGCTTGGCCATCGGATGCGCCAAGGGCGCGAATAAGCTACGCTATCGGGCGATGCACAAGCGTGTGCTTTATGCCGCGGATCCGCGATGGGCCGCGATGGCCGACCGGCTGGACGAGCTCATGGCGGACGGAGGATTTCGTCCGCTCAAGGACGAGGCGCGCACGCGCGCCGGTCTGCTCCAGGGGCCGGACGGTGCGTTCGTATTCGTCAAGCGCGTGCACACGGGCTCGTGGATGAAGGGCGTCGTCGCGGCCGCGCGCGGCTCGCGGGTGCGGCGATGGCTCGACGGCGCGGCGATGCTTTCGAGGGCGGGGTTCAATCGTCCGAGGCCGCTGGCCGCGGTCGAGGTGCGCCGCGCGGGCGCGGTCAGCGAATCCTACCTGGTATGCGAGGCGCTCAGCGACGCGACCGTGCTGAGCGGCGCCGTGCTGGACGGCGGGCGGGTGCATTTTCGTTCGCGCCGCTCGCTGCTGAGCGCGGTCATGCGCGAGGTTCGCCGTCTGCATGACGCGGGGCTTTACACGCTTGATTTGCAGGAGACCAACCTGATGGTGCAGGAGCGCGACGGCGCTCCGCCGCGCATCAGCTTCGTCGATCTCGAGGATTTTCGCCGGGTGCGATCGGTTTCCTGGCAGAGAAGGATGCTCAATCTCATCCACCTCGACCGCAGCATCGGGCGCTTCCTGAACCGTCCGGCGCGGTTACGATGCCTTTACGACTATCTCGACGCGGACCCGATGGACCGTGACGAGCGGCGGCGCACTGTTGCCCAGTTCTGGCGACTGCGCGATGGGCTCGAAAGCCGCCGCCGAGCGCGTGCGCCGCGCCTCGCCAGCGCGCCGCCGGCAGGTCGCGCGAACGGCGCGGAACCGGCCGCCGCGGACGGGTTTGCGCCGCCGCAGCGCACCCGTTAGCGCGCAAAGGCGCCCGCCATCCCACCGAGTCATGGCTTTTTCGGTTCTCAGACGCGAGTACGATCATCATACCGAGCAGGTCCACGCGGCCGGCGGCTCGAGTCTGCGCGACCTGATGCTCGGACTGAATGACGGCCTGGTCGCGTCTTTCGCGGTCACCTCGGGCGTGGCCGGCGCATTCGCTTCGAGCAGGATCGTGGTGATGGCAGGGCTGGCCGAGATGCTCGGCGGCGCGGTCTCAATGGGCCTCGCGGCGTTCATCTCCGCGCGCTCGCAGATCGAGTTCTACCACAGCGAAATCGAGCGCGAGCGCGACGAGATTCAGCGATGGCCCGAGCGCGAACGCGAGGAGATCCGCGCAATTTACCGCGGCAAGGGTTTCGGCGGCGAATTGCTCGAGCGCATCGTCGCCCATATCACCGCCGACCCCGAGCGCTGGAGCGACGTGATGATGCGCGAGGAGCTGGGGATGGCGGTCGAATCGTTCGACAAGCCGCTGCGCTCGGCGCTGACGGTCGGTTTGTCGTATTTCGCGGGCGCGACGGTGCCGGTGCTCGGCTATCTCTTTGTCCCGGCGCACGAGGGGTTGATTATCTCGGTAATCGCGACGGTCGGGACCTTGTTTGCGGTCGGCGCTGCCAAAACGATAATCACGGCCCGCTCCTGGTGGCGGAGCGGACTGGAAAGCATGGCGACCGGCATCGCCGCCGCCGCCGTGACCTACGGCGCAGGGAGTTTCTTCGGGCGCCGCTGAGGCGGGCGCCGAAGAGTTCGACACGGCGCTCAGCCCGTGTTCATCGCAGCGTTGACCCCGGCGGCGCATCCTCGCTATCACTGCCAGATACCGATGAATCAGAACGCCGGCTTGACCTCGCCGGAGCGCATCACAGCGGCTTCGCTGCCGCGCCGAACGGTATGGGAAGCCTGGCTGTCGCCTTGGTATTCGTCGCGGCCGTTCGCTTTCACCTTGCTGGCGATCGCGGTGATAGTCGGCGCGTACTACCGTTTCCATCAGCTTGATCGTTGGGACATGAACGGTGACGAGGCGGTAGCGTGGGCAGCTGCGACCAAGCCAAGCCTGCACAAGGCGGCAGAAACGTTCTGGAAAGTCGAATATGGCGGCAAGCTTCCGGTCTACGACATCGTGCTGCATATATGGGTCCGGCTTTTCGGCGACAGCCTGTTCGCCATGCGCGCGATGTCAGCGGCGCTGGGGACGCTCGCGGTCGTCCTTCTGTTTGCTGCGGTGCGCGAAGTTGGCCGTTCGCTTGGCGGCCCGGAGGGCGCTGAAGCCGGCGAGGTCGGCGGAGGGTTCGCAGCTCTGATCTGTGCACTGAATCTCAAGATAGTGCTGTCGGATCGCACGGCTCGGGAGTTTCCGTTACTGATAGTGGCCGAACTGCTGCAGATAATTTTTTTCGTGCGCGCCCATCGGCGTACGGCGTTCTTGGAGTTAGCGGGCATCGCGGTCTGCACCGCGATAATGCTTGCCGACAACTACTGTTCCACTTTCCTGCTTTTCGGAGAAGCGCTCTGGCTCGGCGGGCTGCTGCTCGCCCGGTGGGCAGGGTCGCCGCAAGCCCTCGCGCTATCGGTCTTCCGCCCGGGTTTGGGAGTGGCCGCAGGCGTCGTTTTGCTCGTGCCGTTCGTACCGCTTGCTGTCGAATCTTCACGCCGAGCCGTCCAGGCGGGCGCGGTCGATTGGATAAGGCTTCGTCCGATCTCCTGGCCCTACGACGTGTTCCGCCATGCGGCGGGAGAACATCTGTTGTTGGAGTTGCTGGAGTTTTCGATCCTGTTTGGCCTGTTCCGCCAGTGGCGCTCTGCTGGCCGCTTGGTCTGGGCCTTTCTGGCGGCCTGGATGCTGGGGCCGGTGCTGGCAGCATTTCTGGCCACCTACCTGATCCATCCGATGGAATTGCCGCGCTATGTGCTCATCGCGTTCCTAGGTATGTTCGCGTTAGCCGGCTTCGGAGCCGGCTCTGTCCGCAGCACCGCCGTGCGTATACTGCTCGCCGCGTTGATCATTTTTGTTTCGCAGCGAGCAGTGGGACGAGGGTTGGAGATTTTTGAAGGCACTTCGTGGCGCGAAGCTACCGAATTGGCTGTCGAACGGACCGCGGCCCGCGATCCGATCGCGGTCTTCCTGCCGTACAACGTCGAAGTCGTGCGTTTCTATCTGCCGCCCGCGCGCCGCATGGCGGTCGTTGGTATGGATACCGCGTGCGGTGCGGCGCCGGTACTGCTGTTAAGCGATCGAAAGATAGCTCGGCCTGAACAGATCGCAGCGGCCGAGGCATGCTACCCGCGCGTTGTTGCAAAGCTCCGGGAGGTCGAGGTCCGCGCGCGTTGACGATTTTGAGAGGCATCTGCCGCCCCTTACTCGCCAGCCTGGTCTGGCGTTGACCCTGATGGCGCATCCTCGCTACCACTAAGCGATACCGTGAAGCAGAACGTTGGCTTGACCTCGCCGGAGCGCATCACCGACGCTTCGCCGCCGCCGCCGCGTCGAACGGTGTGGGAAGCTGCGCTCGAGGCCTGGCGCTCGTCGCGCCTCTTCACACTCGTCCTGCTCGCGCTGGCCCTTGGCCTTGGCGCCTATTATCGCTTTCACAAGCTTGCCCGATGGGACATGAACGGTGACGAAGCCGTGGCCTGGGCGGCCGCTATCAAGCCGGCCTTAAGGCAGGTGACGGCCACGTTCTGGCGATTCGAGAACGGTGGCAAGCTCCCGCTCTTCCACATCGCGTTGCACGAATGGGTGCGGCTTTTCGGCGACAGCCTGTTCGCGATGCGCGCGATGTCGGCGGCGCTGGGGACGCTCGCGATTCTTTTGTTGTTTTTTGCGGTGCGCGAGGCCGGCCGTTCGCTGGGCGGCGCGGCGGGTGCCGAGGCCGGCGAAGTCGGCGGAGCGTTCGCCGCGCTGATCTATGCGCTCAATTTGACGATCCTCGCATCCGATCGCACGGCGCGCGAGTTTCCGCTGCTGACCGTGGCGGAGCTGGCGCAGATCATTTTTTTCCTGCGCGCGCAGCGCTGCGGCGGCTGGATCAACTACCTTGGGGTCGCAATCTTTACCGCGATCATGCTGCCGACGAATTACACCGCGAGTTTCCTGCTCGCCGCCGAAGCGCTATGGCTCGGCGGCCTGTTGATCGCCGGATGGGTCGGCTCCGCGCGCGCCCGCGAGCTCGCGATCTTTGCGCCGGGTTTTGCAGTATGCGCCGGTGTCGCGATGCTCGCGCCGCTGTTGCCGGGAATCTTCGCCACTTCGCGTCAGGCCGTGGCCGCGGGCGCGGTCGGCTGGATAAAGCTTCAACCGATCGCGTGGCCGTACACGGTATTCAGGGACGTCGTGGGCAAGTGGCGGCTCTTCGAACTGTTCGAGCTTTTGATCGTGTTCGGCCTGTTTTGGCAATGGCGCTCCGCGGGACGCGTGGCCTGGGCCTTCCTGGCTGTCTGGATGCTCGGGCCGGTGCTGACGGTGTACCTGGTGACCTACCTGATCCAGCCGATGGAATTTCCGCGCTACGTGCTGATTGCCTTCGTGGGCCTGTTCGCGCTCGCCGGTTTCGGCGCGGGCTCCGTGCGCAGCACCGCCGTGCGTATCGCGATCGCCGCAATGATCGTTCATCTTTCGGTGCCGCTGGTCGACGATTGGTTCAAGGCGCTGCGCGACGGGGCCTGGCGCGAAGCTGCGGCACTGGCGATGCAGAATGCGGGCGGCGGCAAGATTGCAGTCTGTCCGTCATATAACCTGCAGGTAGTGCGCTTCTACTTGCCCGTCGCGAGGCGCCCCGCCGCGGTCGGCATGGACGGAGAAAAGTGCTCTTCCGCGCCGGTGATGATCCTGAGCGGCCAGGGAGTGATGCCAGACCAGGAATTCGCGGCCGCCCAGGCCTGCTATCCGCGCCTCATTGCGCGTCTTCAGCTGGTCGAAGTGCGCGGGCGCTGAAGCTCGAAGATCATGCCTCGGCCGCGATCGTCGCGGCGCGGGCCGTATCGTAACGGGCGAGCGCGCAGAGCCGTTCATAAAGTCGGACCATGCGGCGCGGCACGGCGGCGCTTGGCCGCGAGCGGTTGAGTTCGGGGGCGGCGAAATCGCGATCGATCCCGACCCCCAGCCGGCGCGTCAACTCTGCGTCCGCCGAATGATTAAGCAACTGGTTGTAGTGCACGAACATCCAATCGCCGCCCTGTGTATAGTGCACCTCCAGGATCCAGCGATACATCGCCTCCCATACCTTCAACGCCCAGCGCGTATCCAGCGCGAGGTCCTTCATATAGTCGGCGCGCTCGCGGTAGCGGACGATGCTTGCAGCCGTCGTGGCTGGGTCGCGGAAAACGCATAACAGGAGCGCGTCGCCGATATACGGCCGCCAGACCTGAAGCGTGTACGAAAACCTGGGGTCCTTGAAGCAGAACGGCCGGCGCGCCGTCACCGCCGCGATCCGCCGGCCCATCGCAGTCGAACAGTCGATCGTCACGCCGGGGCGCAGCACCGCAACCCAGTGCTGCAATTCGCCGAGCACCGGGGCGTCGCCGAACAGCAGCTTGCGCAGTGCGCGGGGCGGCGACTTGGGCGACACGGAAGCGATCAGTCCGTCGTTAATCTGGTTGACTTCGCGATCCTCGAATTGTCCCTTGGGGTTGTTCTCGTTGGCGGGCCAAATCTCGTCGCCCATGAAGTAGCCGGCCTTGGCGAGGATGCCGGCCGCCATGCTCGTGCCGCTGCGGCCTGAGCCCAGGATCAGGCAGTTGCGCTGATTCATCGCGTGGTTTTAGTAGAGCGCGAGAGGCGCGCGGCCGGCGAGCAGTTCTTCGGCGAAGCCGGCGTGGCTTGGGGGTGGAGGCGGAATCCGGAGGAGCCCTTTGCGGCGCATCGTCGCAAGCGCCGCGCGATGGGGCAGCATCGCGTACCATGCCCTGAGCACGTCGTCGCGCTGAAGCGTGGGACGCTTGCCGTTTTCGTCCATCGGCTGATTCGTCATGACCGCACGCAATTGATGGCGCATCTGCGGCGATGAAACGTCGGGTTGGTAGCGCAGCACGCAGAGCAGCGCGCTGCGCGCTTCGCGCATGTCGCCCGCTTCGAGGCAGCGCAGGCCCTTTACCGTCAGCAGCCAGCGGTAGAGCGCCGCCGAGCGCCGCACCATCCTGTCGCCCGGCTCGCCGTAGCGTTTGCGCATCCGCTGCGTGAAGACGCGGAAGCCGGGCGCGTATTTGCGCATGCGTTCGACGAACGGAGTCAGCCGGTAGCGCGCGAGCGGTTCGGGTACGAAAGCGAAGTCGCCCAGTTCGCGCAGTAAGAACCATAAATCGGCGTCATCGAAGCCCCCGGCGCCGCGGAATTCTTCCGCCTGGCCGCCGACCCGGTCGAAGACCCAGCGCCGGATAGTTACGGTGCTGGGCAGGATCGGCCATCCTCCCTCCTCCATCAGGTTCTCCATCAACGGTGGGCGCGCCATGCCGGGATGCAGGTAGGTGGGCGCCAGCGCAATACCATTGCGATCGATCGGCACCACGTCGGAAAAGGCCATCGTGGTGGTCGGATGGGTCTGCAGGGCGGCGATCGTTTTCTCAAGCCGTCCGGGGAGCCATTCGTCGTCGGCGTCGAGAAAGGCCAGGAAATGTCCTCGCGCGTGATCCACGGCGATGTTGCGCGCCGCGGCCAACCCGCGGTTTCTTTCCTTGCGGATGACCCGGATGCGGTCGCCGTAACCGGCGAGCACGCGCGCCGTGCCGTCGCGCGAGCCGTCGTCGACCACGACCACCTCGAGGCTTTCGATTTGCTGCGCGAGCGCGCTGTCGATCGCGCGCGCGACGCATCCTTCTCCGTTGTAAACGGCGATTATCGCCGAGGCCAGTGGCGCTGACATCCGCTCATGCTAGGCGTTGGCCGCGCCGCGCGCGGGCGCTTCGTCGTCATCGGGCATATAGAACTGCAGATCGCAGAGCTTGCGATACGCGCCGTCGAGCGCCAGGAGTTCCTCGTGGGTGCCCGCTTCGACGATCTCGCCGTTGACGATCACGAAGATGCGATCGGCGCGGCGCACGGTGGACAGCCGATGGGCGATCATCAGGGTGGTGCGGTTCACCATCAGCCGCTCGATCGCGTCCTGCACCACGCGCTCGCCCTCAGAGTCGAGGTTCGAGGTCGGCTCGTCGAGGATCAGGATCGGCGCATTCTTGAGCAGCGCCCGCGCGATCGCCAAGCGCTGACGCTCGCCGCCCGAGAGCCGCACTCCCATCTCACCCACCAGGGTGTCATAGCCGTTGGGCAGGCGGGCGATGAAGTCATGGGCGTTGGCGGCCTTGGCCGCGGCCACGATCTCATCGAAGTCTCCCGTGCCGCCGCCATAGGCGATATTGGTGCGGATCGTGTCGTTGAACAGGAACGTATGCTGCGATACCAGTCCGATTTCCGCGCGCAGCGACTTGAGCGAGTAGCGCTTGGCGTCGATGCCGTCGATCAGCATCTCGCCCTTGTTGGGGTCGTAAAAGCGCGGAATCAGATCGGACAGCGTCGATTTGCCGCCGCCGCTCATCCCCACCAGCGCCACGGTCTCGCCCGCGCCGATCTTCATGTTGATGTTGCGCAGCACCCAGTCGCCGTCGGGGTTGTAGCGGAACAAGACCTTGCGGAACTCGATGCTATGCGGGCCGTGTTTGAGTTCGAGCGCGCCGGGAGCGTCGTACACCTCGGGCGGGTGATCGATAATCGTGAACACCCGTTCGGCCGAGACCAGGCCCTGTTGGATCGAATTGTTGGTGCCCGCGATTCTTTTAAACGGCCTGTAGATAATCAGCATCGCACCGATAAACGCGCCGAAGGTGCCGGGCGAGCGGGTTCCCACGATCACCGCCGAGACCCCGTACCACAGCACCGCCACCACCGCGAAGGCGCCGAGAACCTCGATAAACGGGCTGCTGAAGGCGCTGGCGCGCAGCACCCGGCGCATCATCTGGAGCTGTTTCTTGAGCATCGCGCGAAAGCGCTGGGATTCGTACTCCTCCATCCCGAACGCCTTGACCACGCGGCATCCCTGCACCGCCTCCTGCATCAGCACCGAGATGTCGCTGAGCTTGCGCTGCGCGCTGCGGGCAGTTTTGCGCACCTTTCTCGCGGCGCCGATGATCGGCAGAATCGCGACCGGAAACACCACGAAGGCCAGCAGGGCAAATCTGAAATCCATCCAGAACAGGCCGCCGACCAGGGCAAAGAGCGTAAGGCTGTCGCCAATCAGCGAGATCAGGCTGTTGGTTATGATCGACGAGGCCTGCTGAACGTCGTTGAGCGAGCGGGTGAGCAGGTTTCCGGTGGGCGTCCAGTTGAAGAACGAAAGCGGCAGCCGCTGCAGGCGATCGTTGAATTCGCCGCGCAGGTCCATTGCCGTTTTCATTCCGATGTAGTCGGTAAGGAAGCTGGCCAGGAAGTCGGTGAGCGCGCGTACGACGAACACCACCAGAATTCCGAGGCTCAGCATGTGCAAGCGATGCAGGGTCAGCGGGTTGCCGGCCTTGAGCGTGGAGAGCGAGTTGATGGTTTCCTTGATCAGGTAGGGTATAGCGCCGTTGGCGG
>DATJXN010000029.1 GCA_035500095.1 Candidatus Binataceae bacterium | reverse complement strand
AATGGATCGTCGAGGCTCCGGAAGTGGACGGCGAGATCGCGACGCTGGCTAACTACATCGCAGATCCCTGGTTTCAGACGTCCACGCAGGATGGCTTAGGCAACTTTGACTATCCCGGGCTTCCGAACGGTACGACCTCCTATAACATCACCATGGTGGACAGCATTGGAAACCCGATCTCGCGTGTCAAGCTGACGGGCGCCCAGCGGTTATGGTTCTTCGACGATGGCTCGGCATTCTGAAGCGGCGTCACTTTTTGTTCATTAGAGGTCTTTGAAAGCAAAAAACCCGCATCAATGCGGGTTTTTTGGTTGCGGGGGAGGGATTTGAACCTTCGACCTCCGGGTTATGAGCCCGGCGGAACCATGTTCGCCCACGTCCAGCCGAATGAAACCCCGCGGCACTCTGTCGTGCGGGACCTGTTTGACAGATTTCTAATCTAATGTTAGTCATTATGACCTAATAAGGTCTTATGTATCCAATGAGTCGGAAGAGGAAATTCGTGGGTGGACTTCCGGCGCTGGCCAAGAAGGTCAAGGACCTACAGGGCCAGAACAACTGGGCGGTCGTGGAGGGTGATAACGGCAATATCGTACGCCAATTCAGCAGCGCGGGCCCGGTCACGGGTTCTCATACTGCTGGCACTGGGTTATACACTGTCACCTTCAGCAAGGACGTCGCAGGCTGTGCATTTGTAGCAACCCTCGGTTCGGTTAACACGAATGCCCCGACCATCGGCACGATTGGTGTCACAGGGGATTCGGCGGATGGCAATTCTGTTGATGTTCAAACCACGGACATTAGCGGCAATCCTGTCAACGCGTCATTTCATCTCTACGTGTCATGTCCGAAATAGGACTGAGTCGAGTGTGGGCGTCAGAAGCAGGCGCCGAGGCATCTTGACTCTGGCCCGCGTTAAAGAAGCTATAGCGCCGACGCCAAGGAAAGAGTTGGGCGGATGTGCGATCATGACGAGAGCTACTCGTCGCTCATCCCCCCGCGCTTTCCTGCTTCAGGCGCCAGCTGTCGATGGCTTCGATGTTGAACCGCCAGTCGCTACCCATCTGAAACGCCGGTATCTGCTGCTGCTTCAGCAACCGGTAGATCGTGGACGGGTGCACCCGTAAGTATGCTGATACTTCGCGCACCGTCATCACCTTGCTAGGCAGCGTGTAGAGGGGCCTTTTGTCTATAGACTTCCGTTTCATACCTAGCACTTTACCATAGGTTTGCGTCGCAATTCGCCAACTACTTCCGTTTCGGCCTTCGACCGGTGACAGGAAGAAACGTCCGCGAGAATGCTTTTGGTCATTTCGTCGCAGTCTGCTGCTCAAGTCACGTTAGGCGTTGCAGGCAGGTTCCGACGCTATGTGAGACGCTAGCACTGCGGCTGGACGGGTTCCGCGTGCGCAATGAACGCCACTTTCCCCCAGGAGCAGCATCATCATTGGTTGCGGCCCGCCACGCCGCACAAAAGCTGTCCTTCCAAAAAGGGGCGAATCTATGAGTCGGGCGCTGCAACCAATCGAGCGCTCTAACTCCAGACTCGCGCCATTTCAAAATCGCAAAAAAACACGTGACGAACGGGTCCACGCGTTCGAGGTCGATCCCATTTCCATGGGGTAGGGCCGGTCGCCGGCTGGCAAGCATGCTTCTCGATCCAAATCTGTAGGACGGATGGTCCACTGTGACGGCGGTCACCATCCGCGATGTGCCGCGGTGAGCACGAGGTTGTCCGCTGGCCGGGGCGCAACGTGCTCGGCGGCCTGGCAAACGCCCGACCGCAAATAGCGCACATTGCATTAACCCGGCGTGGGTACGGCCTGGACCCGCCAATGTTTAATTCTGCCCAATGGCCATATCTGCCGGCCGTTGGCGTTACGGAGAACGCCGGCTTCACGATCTGGTGATAGCGGCCGCGACGACTGAGGGTCAGCCGATGGTCACCCGCCTGGAGGACTTTGGTCGTTTCGGAGCGCACACCGTCGAGCACGAGGTCGTCTGTTGACCCGGGCGAAGCGAACTCTCTTCTGCCGCTATCTCAGCCGAAATCGTCACCGATGGCTCTCAAAAGTGGCGGCCAACGTCCGGCCACGATGACAGAGCAAGCACAGAGCGCACAAAAAAACCCGCGCAGCTAGCGCAGGTTTTTTGGTTGCGGGGGAGGGATTTGAACCTTCGACCTCCGGGTTATGAGCCCGGCGAGCTACCAGACTGCTCCACCCCGCCCCGGCATACTATCGGCACCCCCCAAGCGGGGTCAACACACGATCCTCAAGCATAAGCGCTCGCTGCGTTTGCCCCGATCGCGTCGGGCTACGCGCGGCCGGCTGCGCGCATGATCCGCATCAGGTTGTTCGGCGCGTAAAACTCCGAGAGCGCGACGGTCGTGGCGACCGTGCCCATGAAGCGGCGCGTGTCGGCGTCGTTGCCGGCGAGCGCGGGCATCAGCGCGAGCAGCATCGGCGACGGCCCCTCGAGCCGCGCCAGCTCGCAGGTGAAGCGGTAGAGTTCCATCGAGGCCGCATTGCGTGCGCTTTCGTAACGAGCGAGCGCCTGTTCCATCGGCTCGCGCCCGGCCAGCCCCGCGCCGGCGGCCTCGGCCAGCAACTCGGCGTCGCGGAGCGCGTCCGTAATGCCGAAGCCGGTTATCGGATCTTTGTGATAGCCCGCGTCGCCCACCAGCGCCCATCCGGGGCCGTAGGGTCTGCGGAAATAGTTCGCGATACCGCCGGTGCCGGCGAACCGCTCCTCGCGAAAGCCCGCGCGCACGCGCTCGTACAGGTCCGGCGCCGCTTCCAGCGCCTTGAAGAAGCCGCCCTCGATATCGGATCGCCACGCTTCGAACTCGGCCTTGGGCCGCTCGACCGCGATGCAGGTGAGCGCGTCGTTGGTGGCGAAACCGAGCGCGGTGCATCCGGGACGCGGATGCACCTCGCAGGCATTCAGGCGCACACCGCTGAAGTAGCTGTAATAGCCGCAAGTCAGCGCGGACACAGTTTCGTACTCCGGCGCCTCGACCGCCCGCGCGACGGCCGACCACGGGCCGTCGGCGCCGATCACGATTCGCGCGTGCTCGCGATGCTCCTTCGCGCCGCGCAGATCGCGCCCGCGTATTCCGCTGACGCATCCGCTCTCCCACGTGAGAGCCTCGACCGTGAACGCGTCGCGTATTTCTGCTCCGGCCCGCGCGGCCGCATCGAACAGGATCTTGTCGAGCAGCATGCGCCGCGGACAAAGTGCAATCTCGGTGTCCTCGTAAGGCACGGGCGAGCTTTCGAGCGCGAGCGGTCCGGCGTCGAGCCGGATGCGCTCGATCGGCGGACAGTTGGTGGCGAGCACCGCGTCGAGCAGGCCCCATCGTTTGAGCCGCGCGACCCCCGGCTGATGGATGTAATGCGTGGACATGATGTCGCTCGGAAACTCCGCGCGGTCCACCAACAGCACGCGATGGCCCGCGCGCGCGAGCAGCATCGCCGTTGGCGCTCCCGCGCATCGCGCACCCACCACAATCGCGTCGTACATGAGCTTTTCCGTGGCCCGGTGTTAACGTCAGCCGGGCGCTTCCGTCAATCGGGCACTTCCGTCAATCGGGCACTTCGGTTAATCGGGCACTTCGGTTAATCGGGAACGATACGCAAATTACAATCGCGATGGGCGGCGCCGAAATCCGTCAGTTCCTTTTCGACCGCGGTCGGATTCGGCTTGGGCTCGCCCAGCATGACCTGCTTGGCCATCGCCACATCCATCCCGTCGGCCTCGACGGAGAGGTTGTGGTCGTCGCACATGACAAATGCCATCGGTAAAACGCTCCTTGCGAATCCGAATACGCTAACCGAAAGAGCCGCGCGTGTCAGCCTGCGTTGCTTACCGATCTCGCGCGCTTTGTGGTAGTCGATAGCGATGAAATGGAATTGGAGCGTGCTCTGATGAGTCTTAAAGGAACGGCCGCCGTTATCGGAATCGGCGAGCTCAAGCCTACCAAGGACGCGCCGCCGGACGCGACCGCGCTCGGCCTGATGTCGAACGCGGCGGCGGAAGCGATCGCGGATGCGGGCCTTGAGACCGGGGAGATCGACGGGTTCCTCTGCGGGATGGCGTTTGCGGATGCGGGAATGCTGTATCCGGCGAGCGTCGCCGAGGTGATGGGAATCAATCCGCGGATGCTCAACCAGGTCGATATCGGCGGCGCGAGCCCGGCCGGGATGGTGTGGCGGGCGGCGGCGGCGATCGCGGGCGGGATGTGTAACGCGGTGCTATGCGTGGTCGGCGATCTCAACAAGTTCGGCGACCAGAAGCCGCCCGTGATCTCGGTGCAGCGCGAATTCGAGGCGCCCTACGGAAATATCGGCGCCAATTGCGGCTACGCGATGATCGCCCATCGCCACATGTACGAGTACGGCACCACGGCCGAGCAGATGGCCAAGGTCGCGGTGGACCAGCGGAGAAGCGCGGTCAAAAACCCGCTCGCGACGTTCAACGACCGCGAACTCACGATCGCCGACGTGCTCAACTCGCGCATGATCGTCGATCCGCTCCACCTATACGAAATAGTCAGCCCGTGCAGCGGTGGATCGGCGGTCGTGGTGGCCTCGCCCGACGTCGCCCGGCGCGCCAAACATCCGCCGGTCTGGCTGCTCGGCGCGGGCGAATATTCGAATCACGCATCGATTACCTACGCGCCATCGCTGACCGATTCGCCGGTGAAAGTCGCGGCCGAGGCGGCGTTCAAGATGGCCGGCGTCGCGCACAAGGATATCGACCTCGTCTGCCCGTACGACTGCTACACCATCACGGTGATCGTGACGCTCGAGGACGCCGGATTCTGCAAGAAAGGGCAGGGCGGAAATTTCGTGTGGGAGCACGATCTGTCGTACGCCGGCGACTTTCCATGCAACACCCACGGCGGCCAGCTTTCCTTCGGGCAGCCGGGGCTGGGCGGCGGGATGAGCCACGTGACAGAGGCGGTGCGCCAGCTGATGGGCCGCGGCGGCGCGCGCCAGGTCAAGGACGCGCAGCTCGCCTACGTCAACGGCAACGGCGGCATCATGAGCGAGCAGGCAAGCCTCATCCTGGAGCGGCGGTCATGAGCGAATATCTCAAACCGCTGCCGAAGCCGACACCGACCAGCCGGCCATTCTGGGAAGCCGCGCGGCGCCATGAATTGAGCCTTCAGCGATGCGCCGCGTGCAAGGCGTATATCTATTATCCGCGCGAGCGCTGCCCCCACTGCTTTTCCGACCGCCTTGCGTGGGAGCGCGTCAGCGGACGCGGCCAGGTGTACAGCTACACCGTCGTGCGCCGCGCCTCGACCCGCTCGTTCGCCGATCAACCGTACGTGCTGGCGATCGTCGAACTCGACGAGGGGCCGCGGATGACGACGAATATCGTCGCGCCGCCGGAGAGCGTGAAGGTCGGGATGCCGGTTGTGGTACACTTCGACGACGTCACCCCCGAGCGCACGCTGGTAAAGTTCAAGCCCGCCTGAACGCGGACGGGCGCGCACTGAAACGCGCGCGGCGCCGCTAGGCCAGCAGCACCGCGACGATTCCGGTAAGGAAGATTCCGTCGAAGGTTCCGGCGCCGCCGATCGACGCGACCGGCGCGCCAAGCTCGCTCAGCCGCCCGAGGTTCATCAGGTCGGCGCCGATGAGCGTTCCCATCACGCCGCTGATATAGGCGATCGCGTCCGCGTGATGCGCGACACCGCCGCCGAGCAGCATCCCGAAGAGCGCCGCGACGATCGGCGGGATGAACATCGGGGTGGCGATTCCCACTTTCGGAATCGGGCGCGCCGCGCGATGCACGATGGCGGTCACCCCCGCGGTTCCCAGCATCGCGCGCACAAACACCGCCGGGTCGGCCGCAAGGATCCACGCGCAGATGCATAGCGGAACGATCGCGCCGCCCACGTTGATCGCAATCACGGTCGAACGTGTGGGCGCCAGATGCGTCGGCACCCGGTAGCGCACGCCGAAGTAGCTCACCACGTCGGCCGGCGGCGGCTCGCCGTCACCGCTTTCGATGCGGGTTATCGGGATGTTGATGTAACTCCCCAGCAGGCTAACCATCAGGGCCCAGAACGCCGCATGCGGCGGCAGGCCCAGCGCATTGAAGGCGTAGTCGATCGCGCCTATCTCGAGCATCGCGAACAAAAGCGCCAGCGCGACGAAAAAGATTATCGAGTAGAGGAACAGGAACGGCGCGAAAAACATGGTCCGTCATCATACCAAGCCTCCACGCATGGCACACCGGCCCTCGCATGCTCGGCCCCGGCAGTCCGTCTGTTTTGCGTCGTCTGTGCGGCCTCTTGTGCCCGGCGCGATGGGGGGTAAGATCGCGCGCAAGACGATGAACCAGGCCCAACGCAGCGAACTGCTCGCGCTACTGGCGCGCGAGTCCTATTTCGAACGCCCGGCCGCGCTGACGCTCGCGTCGGGGCGGTCGTCGAACTACTACATCGACTGCAAGCGCACACTCTATCTCCCGCGCGGAGCATACCTCGCCGGCGAGCTGATGCTCGAGCTGGTGCTGGAGGAGGGCGTCGAGCAGATCGGCGGGATGGCGGCGGGCGCGCTCCCGGTGACCGACGCGCTGATTGTCGCGGCGCACAATCGCGGGGCCAATCTGCGCGGCTTTTTCGTGCGCAAGGAGATGAAGGCGCACGGCCTGCAGCAGCAGATCGAAGGCGCGTTCCGCAAGGATCTTCGGGCCGCCGTGATCGACGATACGATCACTACCGGCGGCTCGAGCCTGCAGGCTGTCGACGCGCTGCGCGCGGAGGGCGCGACGGTGACCAACGCCTTCGCGCTGGTCGACCGCGGCGAGGGCGCGGCGGCGGCGTTCGCCGCCGCCGGGCTCAAGTACCGATGGCTCTATACGGCCGAGGAAGTGCGCGCGGAGCGTGCGCGAACTGGCGATGGCTGAGCGGCGCCGCCCCGGCGTGCGCGGCCGCCGCGCGGCCGCGGGCGCGCTCGCGCTCGGCGGCGCGACGCGCATCGCCGCCGTCTTCGGCGACCCGGTCGAACATTCGCTCTCGCCCGCGATGCACAACGCGGCCTATGCCGCGCTCGGCATGGATCGCGCCTACGCGGCCTTCCACGTCAAGCCGTCGATGCTCGCTGCGGCGCTCCGCGCGCTGCCCGCGCTCGGAATCGTCGGCGTCAACCTGACCGTGCCGCACAAGGAGCGCGCGCTTACGATGATGACGAAGCTTAGCGTCGAGGCCCTGATGCTCGGCGCGATCAATTGCGTCGTAAACCGCGGTGCCGGCCTTTATGGCGACAACACCGACGCCCGCGGCCTTGAGCGCGACCTCGCAAGCCTCGGGGTCGAGGTCGAAGGAGCGACGGCGCTCGTGGTCGGGGCCGGCGGCGCCGCCTCCTCCGCCGTCGTCGCCTGTCTGCGCCGCGGCGCCGGCGAGGTTGTGATCGCCAATCGCACGCTGGCGCGCGGCGCCGCCCTGATACGGCGGCTGCGCGCGCGGCTGCCGCTGGCGCTGGCCGGCGTGCCGCTTTCGGTGCGCGGGCTCGACGCGCTCGCCGACGCGGCGCTGCTCGGACGCGCCGCGATTATCTTGAACGCAACGCCGATGGGTCTCACGCAGGCGAGCTTCGCGCGAATCGACTACGCGCGGACGCCGCGCGGCTGTTTCTTTTACGATCTCATCTATGCGGCGCAGCCGACCGCTTTTCTGTGGCCGGCGATCGCGCTTGAACGGCGCGCCGCTGATGGCGCGGGGATGCTGGTGAATCAGGGTGAGCTCGCCTTCGAGCTGTTTAACGGCGTCGCACCGCCGCCGGGCGTGATGCGCCGCGCGCTCTTCGAGCGCCTCGGCCGTCAGGGAGGCGAATACGCCAAAAGCTGAAGGCCGCCTGTGCGCGAGCGCGAACCGGGCGCGAGCGCAGATTTTGGCCCGTCAGCCGAAAACCCGGCCGGCTAGCCGAACATCTCTTTGAGTTTGTCGACGAAGCCCTTGGAGAGAGGATGATTGACGGCCTCGCCGTCGATGCTCGCGAACTCCTCGAGCAGTTCGCGCTGGCGCGCGGTAAGCCGCTTCGGAGTCTCGACCACCATTCGCACCAGTTGGTCGCCGCGCCCGTAGCCGTGCAAATCCGGGAAGCCCTTACCCTTGAGCCGGAAGACCTTGCCCGATTGCGTGCCGGCCTGGATTTTCAGCTTGACCTTGCCGTCGAGCGTGGGCACCTCGACCTCGGTGCCGAGCGCGGCCTGCGGAAAGCTGACGGGCAATTCGATGATGACATCGTTGTCCTGGCGGACGAAGAGGTCGTGTTCCTTGACGTGGACCACCACGTAGAGGTCGCCTGACGGTCCGCCGCCCCATCCGGCTTCGCCCTCGCCGCGCAGTTTGAGGCGCGAGCCATTATCGACACCAGGAGGAATTCTCACCGACAGCGATTCGGAGCGGCGGATGCGTCCCTGGCCCTGGCACTTGGGACAGGGGTCGGCGATGATCGTGCCTTCGCCGCGGCATTGGCCGCAGGTGGTGGCGATGGAAAAGAAGCCCTGCTGAGTTCTGACCTGGCCGGTCCCGCGGCAATTGGGACAGGTGCGAGCGCCCTCCGCGCCGCCCCGCGCCCGGCTTCCGCCGCAGGCCTCGCAGCTCGCCAAGCGCTGGAATTTAATTACTTTTTCGGTGCCACGCGCCGCTTCCTCGAATTCGACTTCAAGATCGTAGCGCAGATCGTCGCCGCGCCGGGAGCGCGACCGTGTCCGCCCGCGTCCGGTGCCGAAAAAATCGCCGAAAATGTCCGAGAAGACCTCTTCGAAGCCCTGGGTAAACTCGAAGCCGAAGCCGTTGCCCTGAGCTCCCTGGAACGCGGCGTGCCCATAACGGTCGTACTGTGCGCGCCGCTCGGGGTCGGAGAGCACCTGGTAGGCCTCGTTGAGTTCCTTGAAGCGCTCCTCCGCTTGCCTGTCGCCGGGATTGCGGTCGGGATGGTATTGGATCGCCAGGCGGCGGTAGGCTTTCTTGAGCTCGTCTTCACCGGCGGCGCGTTCGACGCCGAGAACTTCGTAATAGTCGCGTTTTTTAGCCTGCGGCGGCATCGGCGCAATTCTAGTCTAGAACGCCTCTGAAAGTAAGCGGACCCCGGCGGTCTGTTGCTCAGGCTCGCGCCGGGGTCCGTTCATCTGCATCGCTGCGGCCGCGGGTCGCTTACTTCACTTCCTTGAAGTCCGCATCGACCACATCTTCCTTCTTCTCATCCTTCTCACCCTGGGCCGCGCCGCCGCCATGCTCGGCTCCGCTGTGGCCGTCGGCGCCCGCCGCACCCGCTGGACCCGCCTGCGCGCCCGCGCCTTGGCGGGTCTTGCTATACATCATCTCGGCGAGCTTGTGCGACGCAGCCATCAAGGCCTCGGTCGCCCGGCTGATCTCGTCGAGATCTTTGGATTCCAGCTTCTGCCGGGCCGACGCGAGCGCGTCCTCGACCGACTTGCGCGACGCCTCATCCAGCGCGCCGCTGTTCTCCTTGAGCGTCTTCTCGGTGGTGTAAACCAGATTGTCGAGCTTGTTGTGCGCTTCGGCGAGCTGGCGGCGCTGATGGTCGTCGGCCGCATGCTGCTGGGCCTCGTTCACCATCCGCTTGATCTCTTCCTCGTTCAGTCCCGAGGATGCGGTTATCTTGATCGACTGCTCCTTGTTGGTGCCGAGGTCCTTGGCGTGGACGTTCACGATACCGTTGGCGTCGATGTCGAAGGTGACCTCGATTTGCGGCAGGCCGCGCGGCGCCGGCGGGATGCCGATCAGGTCGAACTGGCCGAGCAGCTTATTGTCGGCCGCCATCTCGCGCTCGCCCTGGAAGACGCGGATCGTGACCGCGGTCTGATTGTCCTGGGCGGTCGAGAAAGTCTGGCTCTTGCGAGTCGGGATCGTCGTGTTCTTTTCGATAAGCTTGGTGAACACGCCGCCCAGCGTCTCGATACCCAGCGACAGCGGCGTCACGTCGAGCAGCAGGACGTCCTTGACCTCACCCTTGAGCACGCCGGCTTGAATCGCCGCGCCGATCGCCACAACCTCGTCCGGGTTGACTCCTTTGTGGCCCTCTTTGCCGAACAGCTTGCGCACCCGCCCCTGCACTGCCGGCATCCGGGTCATCCCGCCCACCAAAACGATCTCGTCGATGTCGCTGGCGCGCAGGCCCGCGTCCTTGAGCGCGGTGATGCAGGGCTGATCCAGCCGATCGAGCAGGTCGGAGCAGAGCGCCTCGAGCTTGGCCCGGGTGAGCTTGATGTTCAGATGCTTGGGACCGGACTGGTCGGCGGTGATGAAGGGCAGATTGATATCGGTCTCCATCACCGTGGAAAGCTCCATCTTGGCCTTCTCGGCGGCTTCCTTCAGCCGCTGCAGAGCCATCCGGTCGGCGCGCAGGTCGATGCCTTGGTCCTTGCGGAACTCGTCGGCCAGGTAGTCGATGACGCGCTGGTCGAAGTCCTCACCGCCGAGGAAGGTGTCGCCGTTGGTTGCCTTGACCTCGAACACTCCATCGCCGATCTCGAGGATCGAAACGTCAAAGGTGCCGCCGCCAAGGTCGAAGACCGCGATCTTCTCGTCCTTCTTCTTGTCGAGTCCGTACGCGAGCGAGGCCGCGGTAGGCTCGTTGATGATGCGGAGCACGTTCAAGCCGGCGATTCGGCCGGCATCCTTGGTGGCCTGCCGCTGGCTGTCGTTGAAGTAGGCCGGAACTGTGATAACCGCCTCCGAGACTTTCTCGCCGAGGTAATCTTCGGCGGTCTGTTTCATCTTCTGCAGGATGAACGCGGAAATCTCGGGCGGGCTGTATTTCTTGCCGCGGATTTCCACCCAGGCGGCCCCGTCATCGTTGCGCACGACCTTGTAAGGAAGGACCTTGGTCGCCTTCTGTACCTCGGGGTCCTCGAAGCGCCGGCCCATCAGGCGCTTTATCGCAAACACGGTGTTGGTCGGATTGGTGATCGCCTGACGGCGGGCGATTTGCCCGACCAGACGCTCGCCTGAATCCGTAAAGGCGACGACGGACGGGGTAGTTCGGGCGCCCTCAGCGTTGGCGATAACGACCGGATCACCCCCTTCCATCACTGCCACGCAGCTGTTGGTGGTGCCCAGATCGATGCCGATTACTTTTGCCATGGTTTTTAACGACCTCTAACTCTTCAATTAATCATTCTTTCGATGTTTTCAAACGATTTATTCGTTTGCGCCATTGCCGCCCTTGTTTTCGCGGCTATTTGGCGGAGGCTCGCCACGCGACGGTGCCTTGGCTACCGACACGCGCGCCGGGCGCAGCATGCGGTCCCCGACCTGGTAGCCGCGATGGAACTCGTTTATCACGGTGTTGGGCGGATAGTCGGTGCTCTCGACATGATCGACCGCCTCGTGGAACTGCGGGTCGAAAGGCTGGCCGATTGATTCGCGCGGGGCCACGCCCTGATTGCGCAGGAAGTCGAGGAGCGAGCGCAGCACCATCTCGACCCCTTCGACGATTGGCTTGCCGTTGCCGCCGCCGCGGGCCGCGTCGACGGCTCGTTCCAGGTTATCGGTAATCGGCAGCAGGTCGCGCAGCAGGCTTTCGCGCTGGAGACGCACAGTTTCTTCGCTCTGCTGGCGCATCCGCTTGCGAACGTTGTCAGCCTCGGCCAGGCCGCGCAGGTATTTGTCCTTGAGCTCGGCGATTTCCTTGTCTTTGAGGGAGATTTGTTCGCGAAGCTCGGCCTCCGCGCCCGCGGCAACCGCGTCGTTAGCGTTTAGCTCGATCGGGCGTTCAGCAGGATCGCTGCTCCGATGCCCGTCCTGACCAGAGTGATGCTCGTCGTGACCGGGGCCGTGTCCGGCCCCTGGCTCGTGGAGGTGATGATGCTTTTCGTCTTTGTGTTTGCTCATCTGGCGTAGCTTCGCGACATAATCCTGGGCAGGAACCAGTCAAATTTCCGGATTCCTCTACGCGAACAAACATAAGCATTATTCGAGGCGATGCCACAGCCCCGTGGCGGAATTCTTTAAAAATTTTGACCAACGTCCCCAGCCGGAATGTCGCGCTGGAGCAAGGGGCGCAAAAGAAAGAGGCCGGGCCGAGGCTTGGCGGCGCTGGTCCCGCTCGGAGCCCCCCATCTTCCGGCCTGGCCGGGTTCCAGACGGCCGCCCAATCAGACCTGC
This sequence comes from Candidatus Binataceae bacterium, assembly GCA_035500095.1. NCBI lineage: Bacteria > Candidatus Binatota > Binatia (SeqCode) > Binatales (SeqCode) > Binataceae (SeqCode) > Binataceae bacterium (SeqCode). Next base: position 34,446 of record DATJXN010000029.1, on the reverse strand, counting down.
GGTCGGTCTCCGGAAGCGTCAGGTCCGGCGAGCCTCAGGTCCAGTCCCGGGCAGCGCTCTATTCCGGGGAAGCGCTTTACGAATGATGGTCATGATCGTGGTCGTGCGCTACCCAGTCCGGATGATGCTGCACCACCCACGGACGGTTGTTCTGCACCCACCAATCACGGTCGTGCCACGCGTGATGATCATCGTAATCGCCAATTCGCGGCGGTGCGGCGTACCCATAGGCCGGCGCAGGGGCGTAGGCGTATGCGTGGGGCGGTGCGTACGACGGTCCGTAATAAGGGGCGGGTTCCGCGTAATACGGATGTCCGCCGCCGCCGAAGAAGCAGCCCTGAAGAAGTATCGCTCCCGTGATAAAAACCAACGTCTTGATTGCGTTGGAAAGGCTTATTGGGAAGATGTCGCTCCTCATTTTCGTATCCCTCACTTGAGGAGAGGAGCATCAAGGATGCCAAGCGGGAAGGTCCAAGAGACGCGGAATCCATCGCTCATGAAATGGCGACCCGGATTTACCCACCGCCATCCCAAAACGTGCGAGGTGCAAATATTACGCGGCGACACCGCCCCTCGGCCACGGTTTTACAGCCCGACCGGCTTTTTGTACTGTGGGCGTAACCGCCCTGGAGCGCAGACGTACTAGGGCCGCCCACGCAGGAGGATTGCGACGATGCCCGATAAACCGCGGATGCTCGAAGGCTATCGAGTCCTGGATTTCACCCAGTTCGTCGCCGGGCCGACCTGCACGCGCGTGCTCGCCGAGATGGGCGCCGAGGTAATCAAGGTCGAACTTGCGCCGGCCGGCGACCGGGTGCGCGCCGCCGGACTCAAGCCGCTGGCGCCCGAGTACAAGGACTCGAGCCAAAGCACTTATTACTTCCAGCACAATCACAGCAAGCTCAGCTTCGCGATCGACATCAACAAGCCCGGCGCGCGCGAGCTTATCTATTCGATGATCCCGAAGATCGACGTGGTGGTGGAAAACTACGCCCCGGGGATCATCAAGAAGATGGGCTTCGGATACGAAGAACTGCGCAAGCGCAACCCTAGGATCATCATGTGCTCGATCTCGGCGCTGGGACAGAGCGGCCCGCTCGCCTACAAGGTCGGCTACGACTACATGGGACAGGCCTACGCCGCGATCACCGACGGCGTGGGCGAATTGGATCGCCCGCCGGCCATCTTCACGATGGCGATTGGCGACGTGTCCACCGGGATGTCGGCGGCGATGGCGGTCGGCTTCGCGCTGCTCCATCGCGAGCGCACGGGCGAGGGCCAGTACCTCGACGCGTCGATCCTCGACACCTACTTCCACATGCATGAGGCGAGCGTGCCGATGGTTTCGATGCGCGGCGGCAAGTATCGTCCCACGCGCAGCGGCTCGCAGCATCCCAATGGCGGCCCGACCGGAATCTTCCATTACCAGAGCAACCAGTACGTATTTCTCGCCGTGATGCCGCATCAGTGGCCGCAGCTCGTGCGCGCGATGGGCAAGCCGGAACTGGCGAGCGACCCGCGCTTTCGCAGCGCGCGCGGTCGGCGCGACAACAACGACGCGCTCAAGGGGATCATCGAGGAATGGCTCGGCGGGTTTGCCTCGCGCGACGCGGCGCTGGCGGCGCTGGACAAGGAACGGGTCGCCTGCGCGCCTGTGCTCTCGCTCAACGAGGCGGTCGAGCATCCCCATCTGCGTGCGCGCAAAACCGTGCGCCGGGTGAAGGATCGTTTCCTCGGTGAACTCGACATCCCGGGCGTGCCGGTCAAGTTCTCGGCCTGGCCCGACAAGCTTGATCTCCGTGCCGCGCTTTTGGGCGAAGACAACGAGCGTGTTCTGCGCGAGCTGACCGACATCTCCGACGACCGTATCGGGGAGCTCTATTCCCAGGGCGTGCTGGTGCGCGACCCGGCGCTCGCGGCGGAGCCGCAGGCCCGGGCGTCATAAAGGGACGCGGGCGCGCCGGTCAATCGCGAATCATAGGCGGCGCGCGCCGTTCAGGCGCGATCGAGAATCGCGGCGAGTTCGTGCAGCAGCGCGGCGCCGTCGCCCCGCCAGGCGCTCCCGTGCATGCATGCCAGCATTGACGGTTCGGTTGCGGCGAGATGCTCGAGCAGCGCGCGCGAATTGCGCGAGTGCGAGAAGTAGTCCAGTTTGGAGCGCAACGCCTCGCTGGGGCCGAGGATGTCACCTTCGGTCAGAGGCGCCGGTTTCGCGCCCGGCTGCGTGAACAGATCGCCGCAGAAGAGCGTGCGCGTGCGCCCCTCGAACAAATAGCCACATTCCCATCCGTGCGGCATATGCGGCGCATCGAGCCATCTGACCTCATGCTTTCCGAGCGAGAGGGCCTGGCCGTCCGCCATCTCGCGCGGCGGACGGTCGGCAAAGTCGCGGACCGACGTCAGCGCGGCGATTCGTCCGCATAGCGGAGCGGCGTTGGGCGCCGCGGCGAGCCATTCGTTGAGCGAGCCGCATTCGTCGGCTTCGAAATGTGAGAGCGCGAGATAGCGCAGGCGGCCGAGCGGAATGACCGAGGCAACCGCCTCGCGCACGAGCGGGAAGAGCCCGCGCCCTCCCGTGTGGAACAGCAGCGCCTCATCCCCGGCGATCAGATACTGGTTGAAAGTGAAGCCGCCGGGGATCGCGTCGATCGGCGTGCTGATCCGGTATATCCCCTCCGCCACTTCGTTGACGTTGGTTCCCGACTGCTGATTGGTGATCGGCATCTTTTCCTCCGTGTGGCGCGCTATAGGATGGCGCCGGCGAAAGTCACCGCTCTTCTATCCGAATCGTCTATCCGAATCTCCTATCCGAATCGTTCCGGGCTCGAATCCCAGCATAGGCATGCCGCAGCCGGTTTGACACGCGCGGCGGGGCGGAGATACACCCCGTTTGACCCAACGGTGAAACGCGACGGGCGGCCGCCGCCGGCCGCCCATCGAACGTCAGGACGCGGAGGAAAATCTGCGTCGAGACACGGAGGACCTGTTATGGCCGAAAGCCCGGCTTCACGGATGATCGCGGTCACGGATATCGAGTGGAAACGGCACGACACGCTTGCGGGGCTAAGGCAGAAGGAGCTGTGGGCCGACCCCGCCACCCAACGCCGCGCCGCGCTGGCCCGTTTCGAGCCGGGCGCGACTCTGCCGATGCATCGGCACGTCGGGGATGAAATTCTCTACGTCCTCGAGGGCGCGATTGCGGACGAAGCCGGCACGGTCAGCGCCGGCAACATGGGTTACCGGCCAAACGGATGCGTGCATACCGTGAGCAGCAAGAACGGCGCGACCGTGCTGGCCCTCATCACCGGCGGGGTCGAGCCGGCCAGGGAAACGGGCAGCGCGCCGCGCTCGGCGATCTTCGCGGTGAGCGACATCCCCTGGCGCGATACGCTCCCCGGCGTGCGTCAGAAGCCCATCTGGGAGGACAAGGCGGCCAACCGCCGCGCTGCGCTGGCGCTCTTCGAGCCCGGCGCCGCGATTCCGCGCCATCGCCACGTCGGCGAGGAATTGATTTACGTCGTGGAAGGCTCGCTCGCGGACGAGAGCGGCGAAGTGGCGACCGGCAACACGAGCTTCCGGCCCAACGGCTGCACGCACAACGTGAGCAGCAGGAACGGCGCTATCGTGCTCTTGTTCCTGTGGGGCGGAATCGAGATGGTCTAGGGCACGGCGTCGTCCGAGGGCCACGCGGCATGGCTGACGAAGCATTCAAACTCGAAGAAGCGACGATCGCCGATATCCATCAGGCGTTTCGCCGGCGGGTGCTTACCTGCCGGCAGCTCGTCCAACTCTACCTCGACCGGATCGAGATGTTTGACCGCAAGGGGCCGGCGCTCAATTCGATCGTGACCGTCAACCACAACGCCCTTGCCGAAGCGGATCGGCTCGACGAGCTCCATTCGCGCGCGGGGACGCTTACCGGGCCGCTGCACGGCATTCCCGTCGTCGTCAAAGATCAGGCCGAGACCAAGGGTATCGTCACGACATTCGGCTCGATCGCACTGGACGGCTATATCCCGCAGCACGACGCGACCGCGATCGCCAGGCTGAAGCAGGCCGGAGCGATCGTCCTGGCGAAATCCGCAATGCCGGACTTTGCGACTTCCTGGTTCGGCTTTTCTTCCAAGAGCGGCGAGACCAAAAATCCCTACGCCCTGGACCGTGATCCGGGTGGTTCGAGCAGCGGAACAGGCGCGGCCGTGGCGGCAAACCTGGGCACGGTCGGAATCGGCGAGGACACGGGCGGCTCAATCCGCGTGCCGGCCAGTTTCAATAACCTCTTTGGCCTCCGCGTCACACCCGGCTTGATCAGCCGAACCGGCATGTCGCCCCTGGTCGTTTTCCAGGATACCGCCGGTCCGATGACGCGCACGGTGACCGATGCCGCGCTGCTGCTCGACGCGCTGGCGGGATACGATCCCAAGGATCCGTACACGTCGGCCTACGCGATCGCCGGGCACACGGGAAGCTATAGCCGGCATCTCGATCGCGACGGCCTGACGGGCGCAAGGATTGGCGTTCTGACGCAGGCGTTCGGAAGCGAGACCGAAGAGGACGCTGCCCAAGTGAACGCATTGGTCAGGGCCGCAATCAAAAAGATGGAGGAGTCGGGGGCCGAGTTCACCGAGATCGCCATACCCAACCTGACGGAGCGTATCCTCGAAACGTCGCTATATCTCTTGCATTCGCGGCACGATATCGACCAGTTCCTCGGGGCGCGGCCGGGACTGCGCTACCGCACCGTCGGCAGCATACATGCGGCAAAGAAGTACCATCCCATGCTCGATCTGTTCGAGATGATCGTGCAGGGCCCGGCGCATCCCGCGGACGACCCGACATATTTTCGCAAGCTGGCGGCGCGCGAGGATTTCCAGCGCGACGTCGTCAACCTGCTCGCGCAAAGCGGGCTGACTGCGATGTGCTTTCCGTGCGTTCAGGTCCTGCCGCCGACCAAGAGCGCGATCAAGCTTGGCAAATGGCCCACGATGGCCTTCCCGACCAACACTTTCATCGCGTCGCAGGCATGGATGCCGTCGATGTGCGTGCCCGTGGGCTTCACCAGCGCGGGCATCCCCGTAGGAATGGAACTGGTCACGTATCCTTATCATGAGCCGGATCTGTTCAGACTGGCATTCGCATTCGAACAGGTCACACACCATCGCAAGGCCCCGGAGATACGACGGCCTAGCGAACTTTCACCTGACTGACCGCAGCGGCGCCATGAGGCGAAAGCCGCTGCAGCGTTGTACGGTCAGATCTTCTGCTTGGTGGCGCGCCAGTCGGCGAGAAATTTTTCCAGCCCGATGTCGGTCAGCGGATGATGCACGATCTGCTTCATCACCGCAAAGGGCAAGGTCGCGACGTGCGCGCCCATCTCGGCCGCGCGCAGCAGATGGGTCGGCGTGCGAATCGAGGCCACCAGCACCTGCGTCGGGTAGCCGTAATTGCGCAGGATGCGCACCAGTTGATCGATCATCGCGATGCCGTCGTGGCCGATGTCGTCGAGGCGGCCGACGAACGGCGAAAGATAGGTCGCGCCGCACTTCGCCGCCGCGAGCCCCTGCAGCGGACTGAAAACCAGCGTCACGTTGACTCTGATCCCGCGATTGCTGAGCGCGCGCGTCGCCTTCAGCCCCTCGATGATGAGCGGGCATTTCACCACGATGTTGGGATGCAGGCGCGCAAGCCGCTCGCCCTCCTCGAGCATCGCCGGCGCCTCGGTCGCCACGACTTCGGCGCTCACCGGGCCGTCCACCGCCTCGCAGATCTCGCGCAGAACATCGGCGTAGGGTCGGCCGGTCTTGGCGATGAGGCTTGGGTTGGTGGTGACGCCATCGACCAGACCCCAGGTTGCGGCCTCGCGGACCTCGTTGACATCGGCCGTATCGATAAAGAATTTCATCGCGAAGCCACCCCTCCCCCAACGGCGGACGGCGCCCTGAGCAGGTCCGCCCGCGCCAGCGTAACCCGATACGGTGATTTGAGCGCGGCGAGCATTTCCGAAATCGAAGCATTGAGCTTCGGATGGATCAGCGCGGGCGCAAGCTCGCTCATCGGGGCGAGCACGAAACGGCGCTCGTGCAGCCGCGGATGCGGCACCTTGAGCGTGCGGGTGTCGATAATCTCGTTGTCGAAAAAAAGCAAGTCGAGATCGATAATCCGCGGACGGTACTTGGCCCGGCTCGACGCGGGCTTCTTGCCGCGCACGCGCTTGCGCCCCATCAGGCGTTCGATCGCGAGCAGCCGGCGCATTATCGCGTCGGGCGCAAGCTCGGTCTCGACTTCGACCACGCCGTTGATGAACGCGCCCTTGATGTCGCCGACGGGCTCGGTTTCATAGACCGAGGATTGGCGGACCACCCGCGTCGTGGGCAGTGCGGCGATGCGCTGAACGGCCTCGCGATAATTGGCCGCCCTGTCGCCGAGATTGGTACCTAAACCGATGAAAGCCCGATGGGGCATCCTCTCCGTCTAAAACCGCAGCGCCTTGATTCGATCCACAGCCTCTTTCAACCGATCGTTCGCCACCGTCAACGAAAAGCGAACGAAGCCCTCGCCACCCTTGCCGAATCCCGAGCCTGGCGTTATCACCACGCCCGTTTCCTCGATCAAGCGCTCGGTAAACGAAACCGAGGTGTAGCCCTTGGGAACCTCGGCCCAGAGATAAAAGGTCGCGCGCGGCTTGGCGCATTCGAGCCCCAGGCCCCGCACCGCATCGACCATCAGGTCGCGCCGTTGCTGGTAGATGGCGCAGTACTCGTGCAGCGTCTCCTCGCCGCCCTCGAGCGCGGCGATCGCCGCCTCCTGCACGGCCTGAAAGACGCCCGAGTCGATATTGGTCTTGACCCGGCCGAGCGCCCCCACCGCCGCCGCATTGCCGACCACGAATCCCACCCGCCATCCGGTCATCGAATAGGTCTTGGAGAGCGAATGGAACTCGACCGCGCAGTCGCGCGCGCCGTCGATTTCGAGCACGCTCGGCGCGCGATAGCCGTCAAAGGCGATTTCGGAGTAGGCGAAGTCGTGGGCGAGGATGATGTCGTGCTTGAGGCAGAAATCCACCGCATCCTTCAGAAACGAGCGCTCGGCGGTCGCGGCGGTCGGATTGTTCGGGTAGTTGATCCACATCAGCTTGGCCCGGCGCGCGACCTCGGCCGGAATCGCTGCCAGGTCCGGCAGGAAGGCGTTCTGCTTGCTGAGCCCCATGAAGTAGGGCTCGCCGCCATTGAACACGCATCCTGAATAATAAACCGGGTAGCCCGGATCCGGAATCAGCACGATATCGCCCGGATCGACCACCGCCGTGGGAAAATTGGCGATTCCTTCCTTGGAGCCGAGCAGCGCGCAAACCTCGCGGGCGGGATCGAGCCGCACCTCGAAGCGGCGCCGGTACCATCCGGCGGCCGCGGCGCGAAAGCGCTCGAGTCCCTCGTAGTCGGGATAGCGATGGTTGACCGGATCGGCTGCGGCGGCCTGTAAGCGCGCGATGATGTGGTCAGGCGTCGGCAGGTCGGGATCGCCGATGCCGAGGCTGATCACGTCGACGCCCCGTTGTTGGACCTCTTTTTTCAGACGGTCGAGTTCGGCGAATAGATACGGAGGCAGCAGTCCGATTCTGGCGGCGGGCTTTATCTGCACCTTGGTGAGCGGTCTCCGGATTCAGATCGTACCCTTTTTACCACACTTGGGTCGGCGCACAAACATCGGCCGGCGCAGGTGCCCACAGCCTGGCAGCCGCCCCTGTGGGCAACCTTGTCGGACAAATAAATCACCGCCTGACGCCGCAAGTGGCGAAAACGGGGGCGTCTTGCGCCTATCGAGTGTCAGGTCAGCATGCAAACCTAAATTTCTTTTTCGGTTATTACTTTCTCTTGCCGAACGTACCCAGCAATGTTAGTTATCTTGCCGTTTGCGGTTTTGAACTTCCGGCTTGCATGAGACCTGAGAGCTCAAGATATATGCGCGGCCAGGCCGGTTGACCTCGCGTGCGAGGATGCAGCCGCGCACGCGATAGTATCCGGCACGCATCGCGGCCGTGCAGCTGCGTTGCGAGCGGGACTGGGGGGAGCGTTTTACCACCGGATCTGAAATGAATCTGAATTTGAACCGCACTTTGCTTACGCTTGCGCTGGTGATGTTCGCTGCCGGGGTCAGCACGATTGCCTTCTCGCAGCGGCCGTGGGCTCCCCGTTACGACGTCCAGCAGCCGATTCCCTTCAGCCACCGCATCCATGCCGGGGTCAACAAGATTCCCTGCCAGTACTGTCATGAATATGCGCGGCGCTCCTCGACTTCGGGCGTGCCGCCCGTGCAGCGCTGCGTCGGATGCCACGGCAGCCAGAAGAGCGGCGGATTGCTGCCGGTGACTCGTCCGTGGACCGATAACACGCAGTCCAATTTCGAAATTCGCTGGAACCGCGTCTACACCCTGCCCGATTTCGTGCGCTTTACCCATCGGCCCCATATCAATGCGGGCGTCGCCTGCCAGACCTGCCACGGTCCGGTCGAGACGATGGAACGGATACAGCCCGTGCACGAGATCAACATGGGGTTCTGCCTCGATTGTCATACCAAGCGCGGAGCCACCCAGGACTGCTACGTCTGCCACCACTAGAGGAGCGAGAGGGGACTATCCAAATGTCAGAGGGCTTGTCCAGGCGGTCGTTTATCAAGCTCGCCGCCACCGCCGGAGCAGCGGCGGCGATACCGGGATGCGAGCCGGCCGCCCGCAACCTGATTCCGTACGTCGTCCCCGACGAAAATGTGATTCCCGGCATGCCGACCTTCTACGCGACGGTATGCACCGAGTGTCCTGCCGGCTGCGGCCTGGTCGCGCGAGTGCGCGAGGGCCGGGTGATCAAGTTGGAGGGCAACCCCGCCGATCCCATAAGCCAGGGGTCGACTTGCGCTCGCGGCCAGGCCGGGCTGCAGGAAGTCTACAATCCCGACCGTCTGTCCAGGCCTCAGCGTCGCGCGCAGGGCGGATCCTTCGAGGCGGTCGGATGGGATGAATCGCTAAAGGGCTTCAACGAGCGGCTTGCCAGCGCTGCCAAGGCGGGCAAGGACCGCGTCGCATTTATCAGCGGACCGCTGGGCCCGACCCAGAGCAAAATCGCGCAAGTTTGGCTCGCAGCCTACAATTCGACCCGGATGGTGACCTACCAGCGGCTCGCGGACAATGCGGCGCGCGCCGCGGCCAAGGCCAGTTTCGGGCGTGACGATCTGCCTATCTACCGTATCGACCAAGCCGACGCGCTTATCTCGTTCGGCGCGGACTTCCTGAGCACTTGGGGCTCGCCCGTCGAGTTCCATCGCCAGTATGCCGCTTTCCGCACCCCCAAACAGCGCCGCGGGCAGTTGACCCTGGCGCGCGCCACCTACGTCGGCCCTGCGATGACCATGACGGCAGCCAAGTGCGACGAATGGGTCCCCACGGCGCCGGGGGACGAAGCCGCCATCGCGATGAGCGTGCTCAACGTGCTGGTCAAGCAGGGATGGGTGTCGCGCAACTCCGGCGTCGACCTCGACGCGCTGCGCAAGCTGACCGCGGATTTCGACCCCGCAAGCGTGGCGCAGAAGACCGGCGTCTCGGCCGAAGCGATCATGCGGATGGGCGAGGCGTTCGGGCAGTCGGAGAGCGCCGTCGCGATGGCTGGCACCGACGACCCGGCGCTGCACAACGCGGTCGCCATCCTCAACGCGGTAACCGGAAACGTCGGCAAGACCGTGGTCTTCGCCGACGGCGCGCCGGCGGCTCCCAGTTCGCCCGAGGATATCTCGGCGCTGGTCAAGGCGATGGCGGCGGGGGAGGTCGACGCGCTGGTAATCGCGGGCGGCAATCCGATGTTCACGATGCCGGTCGCGCAGAAATTCAGCCAGGCGCTCGGCAAGGTAGGTTTCGTCGCCTGGCTGGGAACCGTACCCGACGAGACCGCTGCTGCGGCTCATCTGCTCCTCCCGATCGACCACGCGCTGGAGACGTGGTTCGACCTCGAGCCGCGGGCGGGCGTGCGCGGCCTTGGGCAGCCCGTGATGGCGCGGGTGTTCGACTCGCGGCCGCTCGGCGACGTGCTGCTGGCCTCGGCTCGTGCCGGCGGCGCGACGGCCGACAAGGTACCGTGGGAGAACATGGCCGACGCGGTCAACGCTGCATGGCAGGACCTTGCCAAGGCCAACGGCGGCGCCTTTGACGAATTCTGGGAGAAGGCGCGCCGCTCCGGCGGTTACTATTCAGAGGCAAAGGCGGCCGGGGTCAAACTCGACAGCAAGGCGCTCGAAACGAGCGCACCTGCGCCCCAGGCGGCGACGGGCCTCACGCTTTTCGCCGTGCCGCACATCTTTTTCTATGACGGCCGTGGCGCCAACCAACCGTGGCTCCAGGAGATTCCCGAGCCGGTCGAACAGATCGTCTGGGATTCCTGGGTGCAGATACATCCGGACACCGCGCGCAGCCTCGGCATTTCGCAAAATGGAATCCTCGAGCTGACCTCAGAGGCCGGAACGATCTCCGTGCCCGCGCTGGTCTCCGAGCACGTCCGGCCGGGTGTGCTCGCAGTGCCGACCGGTCAGGGCCATACCGCTTACGGACGCTACGCCAACGGCAAGGGCGCGAACGTCTGGTCGGTGCTGCCGCAGTGGAGCCTGGCGGTCGCCGTCAAGGCGCGTCCGACCGGCGACGTACGCAAGCTGGTCTCGCCGCTCTTCAGGGCCGACCAGATGGAGCGCGGCATCGTCCAGACCATCAGTATCGACGATCTCGCCAAGGGCGTGCTGCCGCCGTCGGACGAACCCAAGCCGCCGCAGCCCTACGAACTGTACGCGCCGTTCGATTACCCCGTGCACAAATGGGCGATGACCGTCGATACGAACGCGTGCACCGGATGCAGCGCGTGCGTCGCGGCGTGTTATGCGGAAAACAATCTGCACGTGGTCGGCAAGGACGACGTCGAACGCGGCCGCATCATGTCGTGGATCCGGGTGGAGCGCTATTTCCCGCCCAAGGAAAAGGCGGACGAGGCGCCCCTCATGCAAGTCACGCCGATGCTCTGCCAGCAGTGCGACCGCGCGCCTTGCGAACCGGTATGCCCGGTTTTCGCCTCCGCGCACACCAAGGAAGGACTCAACCAGCAGATTTACAACCGCTGCGTCGGCACGCGCTATTGCAACAACAACTGTCCGTACAAGGTGCGGCGTTTCAACTGGTCGCTGCCCGAGTGGGAGGAGCCGCTCAACCTGCAGCTCAATCCCGACGTCGGAGTGCGCGGCGCGGGGGTGATGGAGAAGTGCTCGTTCTGCATCCAGCGCATCACGTACGCGGAGCTCAACGCGCTCATCGAAAAGCGTCCGGTCCGCGACGGCGAAATTCAGCCGGCCTGCGTGCAGGCCTGTCCGTCCAAGGCGATGACTTTCGGCGACGAGAACGATCCGCAGAGCGCGATGATGCAGCGGCGCGTCAACAACAAGCTTCGCCGCTACCTGGTCCTCGAAGAGATCAACGTCGGACCCAACGTGACCTATCTGCGCGATATCTATCAGACGAAAGGAAAAGCGTAAGTGGCTGCCGCAGTGAATGACATCAACCTGGATCCGACGTTTGCGGATATCGACCGCAGCGTCCACGCGATCCTGGAGCCGCCCGGCCTGCGGTACTGGGTCTGGATCGGGTTCCTCCTGACCCTGACTCTGATCGGCGGCGGGCTATGGACCAACCAGATCTACAACGGCCTGCATGTCACGGGCCTCGGCGACCCGGTGATGTGGGCGGTGTATATCACCAACTTCGTCTTCTGGGTCGGTATCGCACACTCCGGCACCCTGATCTCGGCCATCCTTTACCTGTTCCGCACGCGCTGGCGCACAGCGGTTTATCGCGCCGCCGAGACGATGACGATCTTCGCGGTTGCGACCGCCGGTCTCTTTCCGGTCATCCATCTCGGGCGCCCGTGGTTCTTCTACTGGCTCGCGCCGTATCCCAACGAGCGCTTCCTGCAGCCCGACTTCCGCTCGCCGCTAACGTGGGACTTCTTCGCGATCAGCACCTATCTCACGATCAGCGCGCTGTTCTGGTTCACCGGCCTCATCCCGGACGTGGCCAACGCGCGCGACGTGGCGACGGGCTGGCGCAAACAGCTCTATTCGATCGTGGCGATCGGATGGCAGGGGAGCGATCGCCAGTGGCGGCACTTCTCGATGGCCTACCTGCTGCTCGCGGGTCTGGCGACGCCGCTCGTGCTCTCGGTGCACAGCGTGGTCAGCTGGGATTTCGCGATGGCGCAGTTGCCAGGCTGGCACAGCACGATCTTCGCTCCGTATTTCGTCGCTGGCGCGATCTTTTCAGGCGTGGCGCTGGTGCTGACGCTGCTCATCCCGATGCGCTGGGTGATGGGTCTCGAAGACCTGATCACGCCGTGGCATCTGGACAACCTGGCCAAGGTCGTTTTGCTGACGTCGCTGGTCGTCAGCTATTCGTACATCGTCGAGTCGTTCATGGCCTGGTACAGCCAGGACCCGATCGAGCTGATGACCTTCCATATGCGCTATTTCGGGCCGTGGGGATGGATGTTTTGGGTGATGGTGCTGTGCAATTGCCTGATCCCGCTGTTCCTGTTCTCTCCGCACATCCGGATCAGTCCCGTTCCGTTGTTCATAATCACGATCTTCGTCAACATCGGGATGTGGTTCGAGCGCTTCGTGATCATCGCCGGCTCGCTCGCGACCAACTTCGAGCCCAGCACCTGGCGCTTCTGGCATCCGTCGCTCACCGAGATGGGAATCACCGTCGGCGCCTTCGCGTGGTTCATCATGCTGTTCTCGTTGTTCGCGCGATTCATGCCGATCGTTTCGATGACCGAATTGAAGGAGGGCATTACCTGGCTGAAGCAGGCGCTGCGCCAGGGATACGCCAAGGCAGCATGAGCGCAGAAGTCGAATTGGTCGGAGCGTTCGCCTACACCGACGAGGAGCGGCTGATCCACTGCATCGAGCAGCTGCAGGCTGCGGATACGCAGTTTCGCGTCTTCTCGCCGATCCCGAGTGAGCACCTCAACAAGGCCATCTACAAACGGTCGAGTTTCGTGCGCTGGTTCGTGCTGCTCGGCGGAATCACCGGGATCGTCACGGCCTTCGTGATGACCATCGGGACCTCGCTCGAGTGGAACCTGGTCACCGGCGGCAAGCCGATCGCCTCGATTCCGCCATACATGATAATCGCATTTGAACTGATGGTGCTGTTCGGCGGCATCTCGGCGCTCACAAGCTGGGTGCTGCTCGCCAACTTGCCGAGCTTCGAACCGCTGAGCGGGTATCGTCCGCGCTTTTCGAGCGACGAGTTCGGCCTGGTGGTGCGATGCGCAGAGACCGACGCGCAGCGCTTCGAATCGATGCTGCGCGAGGCCGGCGCTCAGGAGATAACGCGCGAGGCGGCTTGACCGACGCCGTCCAGCACTGGAATCACGAGTCTGGAATAACGATGAGCCCCAATTCTGGTACCGCTTCGCATCACTCCGGCGCTTCGGGAACGCCCCCGGCGGCCAACCTGCCGGCGCAGCCGCTGACTACAATCGCCTATGCGCTGATAGCGCTGGGCCTCGTCGCCTTCGCCATCGCGCTCACCCAGGGGCTCGCTCAGCGCGCCTGGGAGGCGTTCCTGGTCAACCTGCTGTTCTTTCTCGGAATCGCGCAGGGCGGCGTGACCGCCTCGGCCGCCTTCTACCTGACGCAGGGACGATGGGCCGGGCGCGCGCACTATCGCCTGGCCGAAGCCTTCAGCGGCTTCCTGATTCCCGGCTTTATCCTGTTCTGGTTTCTGTTCTTCGGCCGCGAACTGATCTTCCCCTGGATTCGGCATCCAATTGCCGCCAAGGCGGCCTGGCTGAACGCTCCCTTCCTCTTCCTGCGCGACGGTCTGGCGCTCGCGGTGATGACCTGGATCGACTTGAAGTTCCTTGCGGCCTCGCGCGGCGAGGAAGCCCGTCAATGGGCGGCGACCTCGGCCAACATCGCGATGCCCCCGCCCGCCATCCGCCGGCTCGCGCCCGCGGTGGCCATCTGCTTCGGCCTGGTTTACTCGCTGCTGTCCTTCGACCTCGTGATGTCGCTGTCACCGCTGTGGCACTCGACGCTGTTCGGCTGGTGGTATTTCGCCGGCGCCTTCTGGAGCGGAGTGGTGACGATGGCGTTTGCGGCGGTCTGTCTGCGGCGCGTGCTGGGGCCGGGAAATATCTACACCGAGGGCCGCATCATGCGCGATTTGGGCCTGATGGTGTTCGCCTTTTCGGTGTTCTGGTTCTACACGCTGTTCGCGCAGTATATCGTTATCTGGTACGCCGACATTCCGATGGAGACGTTCTTTATTGCGGTGCGCGCACACTACGTGCCGTGGGCGTATATGTCGTGGGGGGTCGTCTGCCTGGTGTGGGCGATTCCGTTCGTCGTCCTGCTCGGTATCCGGCCCAAGAAAACGCCGGTCATTTTGGGCACGGTGACATTGCTCGGGGCAGTCGGCATCTGGTGCGAAAACTACATCTTGATCGTGCCCTCGCTCTCGCCGCGGACGGTTCCGTTGGGGTGGGTCGAAATCCTGGTCACGGCCGGATTCCTTGGCGCTTTTTGGCTATGTTCGTATCCCGGCTTGAAAATGGCATCGGCGGCCGCGATGGAGCCGATCGGAGAATCGCACTGATGAAGCCGCCGGTTCGTTTTCTCAACAGGGCTTCGCTCGCGAGCGTCCTGATGGCGCTCCTGGCCGCGATTTCGGGTTGCGCACCGAACTACCCGATGGACACGCTGAGCAACGGGTCCGACTTCGCGCGGCGAATCCACGGGATTTACGTCTTCGTCAACTGGATCGACTTCCTCATCATGGTGCTGGTGGCCGTGGTGATGTTCCTCGCGCTGTTCTGGTTCTCGACGCGCGTCGGCGAGCCGGGTGAGCCGTCCAACGTCACTTCGGATATCCGGCTGGAAGTCGCCTGGACCGCGATTCCCGCCCTCATCCTGGTCGCCATCACGGTGCCGACCGTTCGCGCCATCTGGGCGACGCAGCCCGATCATTGGCCCAAAGACGCGCTGACCATCAACGTGATCGCGCATCAATGGTGGTGGGAATTCCAGTATCCGGAGTACGGCATCGACACCGCCGACGAAGTGCATCTGCAGGCGGGCCGCATGGTGCATTTCTCGATGCAGTCGGCGGATATCATCCACAGCTTCTGGGTCCCCACGCTGGGCGGCAAGCGCGACGTCGTGCCCGGCCAGGTCAATTCGATCACATACACGCCCGACCAACTAGGGATGTTCTACGGACAGTGCGTGGAGTTCTGCGGCGATTCGCATGCCAACATGCGCCTGCGCGCCTTCGTCCAAAGCAAGGACGACTTCGATCAGTGGGTCAAGCACCAGCAATCGCCCCCGGCGACGCCGTCGGGCGGGTCTGCTGCGGCGGGCGCGGTGATTTTCGCCAATGCGCCGTGCGCGATCTGCCATCGGGTCAAGGGCCTCTCGGGCTTTTCTCCGGAGTATAAGGGTACCTTCAAGGGGCCTGATCTGACCCATTTCGGCTCGCGCGCGACGATCGCAGGCAGTATTTTGGAAAACACGCCGGAGAATCTGGCGAAGTGGATTCAGGATCCGGACGGGGTGAAGCCGGGCGCGTACATGCCCAAGCTCGGCGTGCACGGCAAGGACCTCGACGACCTGGTCGCTTATCTCGAGAGCCTCAAGTAGGTAGAGGGCTATGGCTGCGCAACCCAAACATCTCCCGCTGGAGCGTTATAACTACCTGACGGCAGAGTCGGGTATTTACAGTTGGTTGACCACTGTCGATCACAAGCGCGTCGCTGTCCTGTACCTGGTGGCGTCGCTCTTCTTCATGTTGCTCGGCGGTATCGAGGCGATGGCGATTCGGACCCAGCTCGCGGTGCCGAACAACACTTTCCTCTCGGCCAACACCTACAACCAGATGTTCACGATGCACGGCACGACCATGATCTTCATGGTCGTGATGCCGCTGGAGCTCGGGTTCTTCGCCAACTTCCTCATCCCGCTCCAGATCGGCGCCCGCGACGTCGCTTTTCCGCGGATCAATGCGCTCAGCTTCTGGGTCTTCCTCTTCGGCGCGCTGTTTATGAACCTCGGATGGCTCAACCTCACGCTTCCCGACGGCGGATGGTTCGGCTACGCCAATCTGACCGAGCGCTACTTCTCCCCCGGTCTCAACATTGATCTCTGGAACATCGGCTTGCTCATCCTCGGCATCTCGACCTTGCTGAGCGGCCTGAACTTCTTCGTCACGATCGTCAACATGCGCGCTCCGGGCATGACCTTCATGCGCATGCCGATGTTCATGTGGTCGATGCTGGTGACCACTATCCTTATCCTGCTGGCCTTCCCGTGCCTGACGGTGGGACTGATCTTCCTGTTCCTCGACCGCTTCGTCGGGACCCACTTCTACCTGGTCGAGCTGGGCGCGACGCCGATCCTCTGGCAGCATCTGTTCTGGCTGTTCGGCCATCCGGAAGTTTACATCATGGCGCTGCCGGCCTTCGGCATGATGTCGGAGATCATCCCGGTGTTTTCGCGCAAGCCCCTGTTCGGCTATGCCGGGATGGCGTATTCGATGGTGCTGATCGGCTTTCTGTCGTATGGCGTGTGGGGCCACCACATGTTTGCGACCGGGATGGGTCCAGTGGCCGACTCGACGTTCGCGATCACCACGATGCTGATCGCGATTCCCACCGGGATCAAGATTTTCAGCTGGGTCGCGACCGTGTGGGGCGGCTCGCTGAGGATGAAAGTCGCGTTTTTCTTCGGCGTCGCGGCGGTGGTCGAATTCACGCTCGGCGGACTGAGCGGGGTCATGCACGCGAGCGTGCCGATCGACCTCCAGCAGACCGACACCTACTTCGTCGTGGCGCATTTCCACTACGTGCTCTTCGGCGGGATGATGTTCGCGATCCTCGGCGGGTTCTACTACTGGTGGCCCAAGATCACCGGCCGAATGATGAACGAGGAACTCGGCAAGCTGCACTTCTGGCTGACCATCGTCGGCTTCAATTGCACTTTTTTTCCGATGCACTTTCTCGGCGTCTGGGGAATGCCGCGGCGGATCTACACCTACGCGCCCGGAATGGGATGGGATTTCTGGAACGCCTTCGAGACCGCTTCGGCGTATTTGCTGTTCGTGGCCTTTGTAGTTTTCGGCTACAACCTGATCCGCAGCCTCAGCCACGGCGAAAAGGCGGAAGCGGACCCGTGGGACGCCCGCACCCTGGAGTGGGCAACCCCATCGCCGCCGCCGCCGTACAACTTCGAGCAGATTCCGGTGGCCCGCGGCCGCGACGCCTTTTGGGTCGATAAGTACGGCGTGATGGTCGAAGTGCACGGCCACGGCCACAGCAGCATGCCTGCCCAGGGTGAGACCTCGGGCGCTGCGGCGCCGGCCGCGCATCACGAAGCCGCCGCCCACGGCGCTCCGCATATGCCGGCGCCGTCGATATACCCGCTGCTGTTCGCGCTCGGCCTCGTGGTCGGCGCCGCGGGCGTGCTGATGAACTGGGTCAGGATCGACGTGCTCGGCGCGCTGCTCCTGTTCTTCTCGATTATCGGGATGGCTTTCGAGTATCCGGACCACGGCGAAGAGCACCCTCATCAGGATGCTCCGACCTATGCCGGCATCGACCATCGCAAGGCCGGGATGTGGGCGTTCCTCGGTTCGGAGTGCGTCTTCTTCGCGTGCCTTATCTCGGTCTACATGGTTTACAAGCCGCGCAACGTTGGCGTCGGCGCGGAAGTGCTCAATATCCCGCTGACCTCGTTCAGCACCTTTATCCTGCTGATGTCGAGCTTCCTGATGGTGCTGGCGCTGGCGGCCACGCAGCGCGGCGACCAGAAGTGGTCGACCATCTGGCTCTGCGGTACCGCCTTCTTCGGACTGATCTTCCTCGGCGGCCAGTTCTACGAATTTTCAACCCTGTTCCTGCACGACCATCTCTCGATGCAGGGAAGCATCTTCGGCCAGACCTTCTACACCCTGGTCGGCACGCACGGGACGCACGTCGCGATCGGCGTCATCTGGCTGATCGTGATGGCGGTGGCGTCGGCGACCGGCAGGGCGGGAAAGTCGCGGGCGCTTTCGGTCGAGATCGTGGGTCTCTACTGGCACTTCGTTGACGTGGTCTGGATTCTGATTTTCACTTTGATCTACCTGATGAGGTCGGTGAAGGGCGCATGAGCGAGAACGTAGCGGCGGCTGAACACGGACACGTTGCGGCGGGCGAGCACGCATCGGGGCATCCCGGCCCCGCGCTCTATGCGCTCATCGCGATCGCCCTGGTGATCCTGACCTTCATGGAACTGGCGGTCTATTACGTCAGTTTCCTGCAGCCCTTGCTGGTGCCTATTCTGATCCTGCTGGCGCTGGCCAAGTTTCTGCTGGTCGGCGGGTTCTACATGCACCTCTACTACGACCAGAAGATCTTCAGCATCTTCTTCGTCTTTCCTCTGATCCTGGCGTGCTTCATCGGCGCCGCGCTGATGATGATCTTCTCGGCGCTCGAAGCCCGTGTGATACTTTGAATTAGATGCGGAGCCGGCTCCGCGTCAGAGTAGTTTCAAATGGATCCATCAGCAGCAATCGGTATCGCTCTGCTGGCGGCCGTGTACGCGCTTGCGGCCTGGCAGATGGGGCGCCGCCCCACTCAGCGCCAGGTATTTTTCTTCGGCCTGCTCATCGTCGCGATGCTCATCACCTTCGGTCCGCTCGACGAACTGGGCGATGAACGCTCGTTCTGGGCACACATGCTCGAGCATTCGTTCCAGAGCTGGGTCATCCCGCCGCTCTTCCTGCTTTCGGTGCCGGACTGGATGTTCCGGCCGATCCTGATGAGCGCTCCGGTGCGGCCGTTCGCGCGTCTCTTCACCAATCCCATTGTCGCCTTCGCAACCTTCACGACTATCTACGTCTTCGCGCACGATCCGCCGATCTTCAACCTGATGACCACGAACGAGAATGTTCACATCGCGGTCCATCTGGCCTTCATGATCTCGGGCACCATCCTGTTCTGGCCGCTGCTGAGCCCGATGGCGGAGTATCCGCGGCTCAGCTACCCGGCGCAGATTCTCTATCTGTTCCTGCTGATGGTCCCGATGACCGCGGTGGCGGCGCCGATAACGCTTTCGGAATCGGTCACCTACCCATGGTACGCCGTCGCCCCGCATCCGTTTGGCCTCGAGCCGCGGCAGGACCAGGTGATCGGCGGAATTCTGATGTGGGTGGGCGACAGTTTCTACCTGATGCTCATCACTACGCTCATCTTCTTCCGTTGGGCGCGCAACGAGGAGATAGAAGTGCCGGCGATAAACCTGCGCCGCCCGCCAGAACTGCGCGTACTCCGTCCGACCCGCAACGCTCGCGCCTAAGCGCTCTAAATTCTTTTATCGCGTCCGATTCTTTGTCGTCGTCGGGCGTCCTTAAAATTTTCGCTTCCCTCCGCGATGCACAAGGCATAATGCTGGAATCAAAGGGGGCGCCGATCCGGGCCCCAAGAGACCTACATCGTCTTCCCGGGAAACCGCCGGTTTGCTCCGGCCGGTTGCGCTTTCCGATCCTACGGCACTCTTGGCTCTCGGCGCCTTCATCGAAAGGAGGATCCGATGAACCGGAAAATACGGATGACCGCCGACGGCGCGTTCGCAGGCATAATTGGCGCGGCTGTCATTGCGCTGTGGTACCTGATTTTTGACGCCGCGCGGGGTCAGCCGCTCGGCTCTCCCGGAGCGCTCGCCGCGACGCTCTTCGGCGGAGCGCATCCCGGCGCAGCGCTTACGATTGGCCGGCTCGTCTTTCATTTCGGCGTCTTTGCGCTAATCGGCGTAGCTGGCGCCATGATGCTCGAAACGGCCGAGCACGACGAGTCGCTCTTTCCAACCATGATGCTGCTGGTGCCGGTGTTCGAGATTTTCTGCATCCTGATCCTGATGTTGATCGGGCCTTCCGCCCAGGTCTCGCTGCCGTGGTGGAAATTTCTGATCGGCGCGTTGATGGCGACCTCGGCAATGCTCGCGTTCTTTCTCGAGCGCCATCCTACGCTGGCGCATCATCTGGCGGGGCCATGGACCGGAGTGGCCCGCGAGGGCACGGTCGCCGGTGTCATCGGTGCGGTCGTGGTCGCACTCTGGTTTCTCGGCTGCGACACTGTGAGCGGCGAGGTTTTTCGCACCCCGGCGCTGCTTGGTGCGGCGATCTTCCAGGGCATCTTTGACCCCAACCAGGTTCAGGTGACGCTGCCGCTGGTGCTGGGCTATACGGCGCTCCATTTCTTTGCCTTCGCGATGTTCGGGATCGCGACCGCGGTGCTCCTCTACGCGGCTGACTTCGAGCCGGTGTTCGCGCTGGCCGCACTTTTTCTGCTTGCGATTTTCGAGATCTTTTTCGTCGGGGCGCTGGCCGCTTTCGACCAGGCGGCGCTGGCCGAGTTGGGATTCTGGAAGATCCTGGCCGGAAACGTGTTGGCGATGGCGGCGATGCTCGGTTACTTCGAAACCCGGCATCGCGGATGGTGGGCGCGTTTCCGCGAGCGATGGGAAGTGCTGCAACTACGGCGCGACTAGAAGCAGACGGGGCGGGCGCGTCTCGTACGAGATGCGCCTGCCCGGCGCGGGGCGGGCAGCCCGCGAAGGGGCCTACAGCCCCAGTACGTCGCGCATCGAGTAGAGCCCGGGCGGCTGTTGCTCCAGCCACGCCGCCGCGTGCAACGCTCCGCGCGCGAGCGAATCGCGGCTCTGCGTGCGATGGATCAGTTCCAGCCGCTCGCCCTGGCCGCCGAATATAACGGTGTGATCGCCGACCGCGTCGCCCGCTCTGAGAGCCATCACGGCGATTTTCTCGGCTGGCCGCACGCCGGTTATACCTTCGCGTCCGTAGATCGCGTTGGCCGCGAAGTCCTGCCCGCGCGCCGCCGCAATAATGCGGCCCAGCGCGACGGCGGTGCCGCTCGGCGCATCGACCTTGGTCCGATGATGGATCTCGAGGACTTCGGCGTCGAAGTCGGGCAATATTTTGGCGACCTCGGCCACGATTTTCATCAGCACGTTGACTCCGACGCTCATGTTGGGGGCGATCACGGTGCGCGTGCGCGGAGCGATTTCGCGCGCCCGCGCTTCCATCGCCGGCGTGAGGCCCGTCGTGCCGAGCACGATCGCGGCCCCGGCGCCGGCGGCGACCTCGAGATGCTCCATCGCCGCAGCCGCGACGGTGAAATCGAGCGTGATGGTGTCGGGCCTGGCGATCGCGGCGTAGTCGGCGACGACGGGCACGCCGAGCGGCCCCACGCCCGCGAGCGTACCAGCGTCGGCGCCGATCGCGGGCACGGCGGGAGCCTCGATTGCGCCGACCAGGCGATGGGTCCGGTCTTGTGCGATTAGCGAAGTCAGCAGGCGGCCCATCCGGCCGGCTGCCCCAGCCACAATAAGGTTGGCCATCGTGCCTCTCCGATTCGGGCGCGCCGACGCGGGGCGAGCCGGGCTCGTGCGGGGCGCGGACTTATTCGGGGTATCGTCCGCCCGGTTTTATCGCCCGAGGCCGGTCAGGCGCTTTGCTCCGCGGGTGCGGCCGGAGCCTCGGGGGCGGCCGCCGCGCCCTTTTTGCCGTGCTTGGCGGTCCAGTGTTCTTCGCAGAGGCTCCCGCGCACGCGCTTTTTGCGGCACTTCTCGAAAGTGCAGGTACTATAGCGCGCCTTCGGCATTTCGCCGTGACGCCACAGGCGATAGTGCTTGCGGCAATAACCCTTCGCGATCACTTCGCGGTTACAATCCGTGGCCTTGCAGGTTCCCTTGTTCGCCATTAACGCTCTTCTCTCGAAATTATGAATTGCCGCGTCGGTGTTTCCGGGCAGTCAGAACTCGGCCTTGAGCTCGCGGCTCAGCAGTTCATCGACCATAGCGTTTGCGGGCGCGCCTTCATAGAGCACCCGGCAGACCGCGGAGACGATTGGCATCTCCACGCCCATCCGTCCGGCCAGTTGGCTTATCGAGCGCGCGTTGGAAACGCCCTCTGCCACCGGATGGCCGGAAGACATGTTCGCCATGACGGCGTCGATTCCTTCGCCGCGGCCGATCCTGAGTCCCAATGCGCGATTGCGCGAGAGATCGCCCGTGCAGGTCAGCACCAGGTCGCCCAGCCCGGCGAGCCCGTAAATCGTCTCGGCGCGCGCGCCGGCCCGCACGCCAAGCCGCGTCAGTTCGGCCAGGCCGCGTGTGACGAGGGCCGCCCGCGCGCTCGAACCGAGGCCGAGGCCGTCGCTGATTCCGGCCGCGATCGCGATTACGTTCTTGGCCGCGCCCGCGAGTTCGACCCCGCTTACGTCAACGCTGCGGTAAACGCGGAGCCTGCGCGAGGCGAAGAGCCGCTGGACGTCGAGCGAGACCGTCTCGTCGCGCGCCGCCGCGACCACCGCGGCGGGTTTGCCGCGCGCGACCTCGGCGGCGAACGCCGGGCCTGACAGCACCGCGATCCTTTGTACTGCGGGCGCAAGGCTGGCCAGCATCGCGGTCATCGTGCAGAGCGAGGCCTCTTCGATCCCCTTGGTAACGCTGACGAGCGTCGCGCCGGCGCCGAGCGCCGGACCTACCGGCGTCATCGCTGCCCGCGCGAAACGCGACGGCACCGCCATCAGGACCGTATCGCTTGCGCCCGCCGCGTCGGCCCATCGATCGCTGATTTCGATCGCTTCCGGCAGCGCCACGCCGGACAGGTAAGCGGCGTTCTCGCGCTGCTCCCGGATTGCCGCGGCATGATCGCTGCGCCGCGCGCACAGCGTCACGCGATAACCCGCGCGGGCGAGCTCGACAGCGAGCGCCGTGCCCCACGCTCCCGCTCCCAGGACCGCAATCGTGCTCATGGCCTCCTGGCCGGAACAGCCGCGATTTCGAGCCGCAACTTCAAGCGGACGACCGGCGCCGATCCATATTACGGCTATACGACGCCGATGACGATTCGGTACAGGGGCTCAAGTTCGCGGTAGGCGTCGAGCAGCTCGGCGCGATCCAGGCGGATCGCGTCGCGCACGTTCCATCCGAAACCGACGTCGATTCCGCCGGTCTTTTTGCCGAGCTCTTCCGCGAGCGAGGTAAAAAGCGTCTCGTCGGCCGCGATCTCCCTGGGCAGCGCGCTGAAATCCCAATTTTCATAGCGCGCGACGCGCGTTCCGCGAAGCGATCTTGCGAGCGCGGCGGCGTTTGTGGCAATGCCGTGCGCCATGGACGCCCGGCCGTCGGCCTCTGGCTTGACCACGATTCGCGCATGCAGCCCTGCGCTCGAGACGCAGAGCGCCAGGTGACCGTAACGCCGGTAGCCCCTCGGCGATGGTCCGAACGCGGCCCAAGTTTCGGGCGGCGGATTGACGGTGCGGCGCGCATGCCGGGCGAGGTGAGGATAAAGCTCGTGATTGAGCGTGCGCGCGAGCTCGGGCGTCAATTCATCGGCGAGCCGCGCGAGGCGCGGACGCACCCGCGCATCGATCTCCTGCATGCGTGTGTTGAAGTCCTCGATCTTGAAGACTGCGAAGTCGGCCGGCGTGAAGCCGAGCCCGGAGGGTTTTTTCACTGCTTCGCGCGATGCGCCACGATGGCCGTTTCCCAGTTGCGCCCGTCGAAGCGCTCGACCTCGAGCGCGAAAAGTTCAATCCCCTCGAGGCATCGCGCATTGACGTCGATCTTGTCCGGGTCGGAGCGAGGGATATAGAAGGCGGCGACGCCGCAGTTGGGGCAGAAATGGTGTTTCGCGACACCCGTGTTGAAGGTGTAGGTCGAGAGATTTTCGGCTGGGGTCAGCAAACGAAAAGTCTCCCGCGCCACGATCCAGTGCAGGTATCCTTTTTTGACGCAGATCGAGCAGTTGCATTCGCTCACTGTTTCCGTTTCGGGGCGGCCATCGACTTCGAAGGCGACGCGTCCGCAATGGCATCCGCCGCGAGAGATTGCGCCTCGTGCGTTCATCAGATTTGAACTTTTGATTGAATGGCGAGCGGCATTTTTTCTTGCCTCGATCCCATAGTGCAGGCCGGAGGGTATCGCAAGGGACTCGAACATTTTAGCATTTCGCGCCGGAACCCGGTGGCGCGGCACTTTTGCGTCCGGAGCTTTTGCGCTAGAGACTAAGCGTCGGGACGGCGGCAAGGAAAAATGGACTTCAGCTACACGCCTGAAGAGGAGGCCTTTCGCCTGCGCGCGCGCCAGTGGCTCGAGGCCAACGCGCCGCGCGACATCCCCGACCGCGGGTTCTCGCTGCCGACGGATCCGGCGTCGATCCAGACGCTGCGCGACTGGCAGCGCCGGCTTTTCGAGGCCGGGTTCCTCGGCCTCTCGTGTCCCGTCGAATACGGCGGCCAGGGCAAGACGATCGTATATAGCGCGATCCTGAGCGAAGAGATGGCGCGGGCGCGCGCCCCCGCGGCGCTCAACCTCATCGGGCTCTCGATGGCGGCGCCGACGATCCTGGAGCACGGGACCGAGGAGCAGCGGCGCCGCTTCGTGCCGAAAATTCTCTCGTGCGAGGAGATCTGGTGCCAGGGGTTCTCCGAGCCCGGCTCGGGATCCGATCTTGCCGCGCTCAGGAGCCGCGCCGAGCTCAAGGGCGACGAGTTCATCGTCAACGGCGCGAAGGTCTGGACCTCGCACGGGCAAATCGCCGACTGGTGCATGCTGCTCGTGCGCACGGAGCCCGACAAGCCCAAGCATCGCGGCCTCAGCTACCTGCTGGTCGATATGCACAGCCCGGGCGTCTCCGTGCGGCCGCTGCGCCAGATGACCGGCGAGGAGGAATTCAACCAGCTCTTCTTCGATGACGTCCGTGTGCCGCGCGAAAACCTGCTCGGGCCGCAGGGCGGCGGATGGGGCGTGGCGCTGACCACGCTGATGAACGAGCGAGCGACGCTGTCGCTGTCGATCGTCGCGCGCTTCGGCAACACCTTCGACGACCTCAAGCGGCTCGCGCTCCGCACGCTCGCCGACGGCACGACGCCGCTTGACCCGCGCGTCATCCGCCAGGCGCTCGCGCAGTTCTATATCGACGTCGAATCGATGAAATACCTCGCCTACCGCAATTTCTCGCGCCTGCTGCGGGGCGGCACGCCGGGTCCCGAAGGCTCGATTTCCAAGCTCCTGTGGAGCGAGCTGAATCAGCGGATGAACGAGTTCGCGCTGGCCGTCCAGGGTCCGCACGCGGTGCTCGACGAGGGATCGCCGCACGTGGTCGAGGACGGGCGATGGCAGTACGGCACGCTGCGCGCGCGCGGCAACACGATCGAGGAAGGGACTTCCGAGATTCAGCGCAGCATCATTGCCGAGCGGCTGCTCGGGATGCCCAAGGGATACTGAGCGCGCCGCGCGAAAGCCGCTGCCAGGCGAAGAACCATAGCGCGAGCAGCGTGGTCCCGATCCCGACCGCGAACGGATACATGATCGTCGGACGATCCATCACCAGCGGCAGCAGCGCGACGGCGAGCGCCGGCGGCACGTGAAGGTCGCACACGCGCAGCACCGCGATTCCCCACGCCATGCTTACAGCCGCGGCAAGCGGCGTCACCCCGAAGAAGTGCCACGACACGAATCCGCCGAGCGCCGTCAGAAAGCACGCGACCGGTAGCCGGATTGGCTTGTCCGCCCACGGACAAATGGCGGTGTGGCCAAGCATCTCGAATCCAATCACCACCAGCGGCGGGAACAGCACAAAACGAAGCCCGGTCAGCTTGACGAAGAATACCGCGACCGCGACGAAGGCGAACAGGGCCGCAAGCCACAGGCGGCCGGCCGGCACTTCCTCGATAAGGTCGTCAAGAACGTCGAGATCGTCAAGGCGCCCGGCGTCTGCTGCCGCATCGCTCGCGGCGCGCGCGGGCGCGACCGCGCGCTCGGCGCATAGTTTTTTCCACGGCACGGACAGCACCGCGAGCATCACCGTTCCGAGCGCGATCGCCGGCGGGTACCACCAGCTCTTCACTCCCAGCACGAGCGGGAGCAGGCCCGCGGAGATCGCCGGCGCAATCGGCGAGCGCAGGGCGAAGATGATCGCTATTGCGCTCGCGACGGTCAGCAGCACCGAGAGATATCCGTAAGGCAGCGCTCGGGTGAAGAAGATGCCGGCGGCGCCGGTCAGCGCGGGCGTAATCGCGAGCAGCACCGGCGCGTTGGCCCAGGTCCCGCGCGGGCGCGTCATCACGTCGTGCGAGAGCGCGCCGAGCTCCGGGAACAGGACATAGACCGCGCCGGTCGCACACGCGATCTGGGCGATGATCGCGATATATACGAGCGCGATCAGCTCGGCGCCCAACTGGTAGAGTCCGCCGAGCGGCGCAGCGCCAGCCGGACGCTCGCGGCTCAATGGGGCCGGCGCCCCCAGACGCGGGTGAGGTTATGAAGTCCGCTCAAGTTGCGATACCAATAACATATAATGGCGGCTGGGATGACGGGGCAAAATCAAAAAACCGATCGGGACACGGCGAAGCGTGCGCGGACCGGGTCGCGGTCCGCTCCGCCGCCCTTCGCGGATTTTGATCGGGTGCTCGCGCGCTATGGGTTGGGCGCTCTTACGCGCACCCAGCCGGTCGCGCTGCAGGTCAACGTCGGCAAGCACTGCAATCAGGCGTGCCATCACTGCCACGTGGACGCCGGTCCCGCGCGCACCGAACGGATGGAAAACGCTACGGCAAAGCGTGTGCTCGAGCTGCTTGCGCGAAGCCCGGCGATACGCACGCTCGACCTGACCGGCGGCGCGCCGGAGCTCAACGGAAATTTCCCGATGCTGGTCGAGGGCGGCCGCCGCGCCGAGCGCCAGGTGATGGTTCGATGCAACCTGACGGTGATGTTCGAGCCCGGGATGGAACGGCTCGGCGAATTCTATCGCGACAACCGCGTGACGCTGGTCTGTTCGCTGCCGTGCTACAGCGCGGCGAACGTCGAGCGCCAGCGCGGGCGCGGCGTCTTCGAAAAAAGCATCGCCGCGCTCCGGAGGCTCAACGCGCTGGGCTATGGCGGGGGCGGAGATCTCAGGCTCGATCTCGTTTACAATCCGGTCGGCCCGGCGCTGCCGCCGCCCCAGGCCGCGCTCGAAGCGGACTACCGGCGCGCGCTCGCCGCTCACGGCGTCCGCTTCGATCGCCTGTTGACGATCGCCAACATGCCGATCTCGCGTTTTGCCCGTCAACTCCATCAGTGGGACAAGTACGCGGATTACATGGGGCTGCTGGTGAATCATTTCAACCCGGGTACGGTAGAGGGCGTGATGTGCCGCACGCTGGTGAGCGTCGGATGGGACGGGCGGTTGTACGATTGCGACTTCAACCAGATGCTCGAAATGCCGATCGGCGCTGCGGGCGAGCGCCGCACGCTCACAGTGTGGGACGTCGAAGATCTGGAGGCGCTCGCGGGTGCGCCTATCGCGACCGGCGCGCATTGCTTCGGATGCACGGCCGGCGCGGGCTCGAGTTGCGCCGGCGCGCTGGTCTAATCGCAGGAAACTTCACAAACATGACTGACGTTACGATCGAGGGAAGCTGCGATGCGCGGTTTGCGCGCGTGCGCGAGGCCTTTGCCGCAAACTTCGTCAACTATCGCGAGACCGGAGCCTCGGTCTCGCTCGTGCTCGACGGCCGCGTCGTCGCCGATCTGTGGGGCGGATGGGCCGACAAGGCGCGGACGCGCCCCTGGAGACGCGACACGATCGTCAATACGTATTCGACCACCAAGGGGCTCACTGCGATTTGCGCGCATCGCCTCGCCGGCGAGGGCCGGCTCGACCTCGACGCGCCGGTCGCCGAATACTGGCCCGAGTTCGCGGCCAACGGGAAGAGTCGCATCCCCGTGCGCCAGTTGATGAACCATCGCGCCGGTCTTCCCGCGATTCGCAGGCCGCTTAAGCTCGAGGACCTCTACGATTGGCGAACAATGACCGGCGCGCTGGCGGCCGAGGAGCCGTGGTGGGAGCCGGGAACGCGGCACGGCTACCATGCGCTCACCTTCGGCTACCTGGTCGGCGAGGTGATTCGCCGTGTCGCGGGCCGGAGCGTCGGAAATTACTTCAGGGACGAAATCGCCGCGCCGGTCGGCCTCGACGCGCATATCGGGCTGGACGCGCGCGAAGACGATCGCGTTGCCGAGATGATTGGCGCCCCGCCGCCCGCGCCGGGCGAATTCAATCTGTTTGCCGAGATGGCGAAAAATCCCGACTCGGTCACCGCGCGCACCTTCGCCAATCCGCCGGTGCTGTCGATGGCGACGGTGAACTCGCGCGGATGGCGCGGCGCGGAGATTCCGGCCGCCAATGGCCATACCAACGCCCGCGCGCTGGCCCGCCTGTACGGCGCGCTCGCCCGTGGCGGCGAGGTTGACAGCGTGCGCGTGATGGCGGCGCCTGCGATTCCCGCCCTAAGCGTCGAAGAGTCGTTCGGTCCCGACGCGGTCCTGCTCATTTCGACGCGCTTTTCGCCGGGCTTCATGCTCTCGCAGCCAGGCGAAGAGATGGGACCCAATGCGCGCGCCTTCGGCCATCCGGGCGCCGGCGGCTCGCTCGGCTTCGCCGATCCCGAGGCGAAAATCGGCTTCGGCTACGCGATGAACCGGATGGGCGCAGGTATCCTGCTCGACCCGCGCGCCAAGGCGCTGATCGCCGCGGCGTATGCGTCGCTCTAGTTGCTGTGCGGTTGGCCGCCGCCCGCTTCCGTTGGAAAAGCCCGGCTAATCCGCTATTCATAATGCGATTAGGAACGCTGATTGAAAGGGCGCAGGCGAAGTAGTCAGGATGTTGCTCACCTGGTTTCCGATTCTGGTAACGCTGGCCGTGGCGGCGATCGTCGTCGGCGCGATGGTCACGATCAACCGCCTGACCGGGCCGCGGCGCCCGAGCAAGATCAAGGGCGAGGCCTTCGAGTGTGGCAATCCGCCGAGCGGCGTCGCTTGGGGCCGCTTCTCGGTGCACTTTTACCTGACCGCGCTCCTGTTCGTCGTGTTCGACGTCGAAGTCGTTTTCCTCTACCCGTGGGCGGTCGAGTTGCGCCATCTCGGGATGTTCGGCCTGGTCGAGGCGCTGGTCTTCATCGCGATTCTCACGGTCGGACTCGTGTACGCATGGCGCCGCGGCGCGCTGGACTGGACCTGAACCGGGCGCTTCGCGGCAAATCGAAAAATGCTGCTTGACCAACTGAAGGAGCGCTTCGGCGCGGATATCCTCGCGGCCGAGAGCGCCCGCGGCGAAGAAACGATCTCGGTCGCGCGCGAGCGCGCGCCCGAGGTGCTGCGCGCGTTGCGCGACGAGCCGGCGTTCGCCTTTAATTTCCTTGCCGACCTTACCGCGGTGGACTGGCCCGCGCGCACGCCGCGCTTTGACGTCGTCTATCATCTGCATTCGATCAAACTCGGCCATCGCCTGCGGGTAAAGGTCCGAGCCGGCGAGCCCGACCCGTCCGTCGCGAGTGTGACGGCGTTGTGGAAGTCGGCCGACTGGCTCGAGCGCGAGTGCTACGACATGTTCGGCATCCGCTTCGAGGGCCATCCCGACCTCCGCCGTATCCTGATGTACGATTCCTTCGAGGGCCATCCGCTGCGCAAGGACTACCCGGTCAACCGGCGCCAGCCGATGGTGCCCGAGACCGACCCGATTCTTAATCCGCTGCGGCCCTCGCGCTGAGCGCGGCGGCCCCGATCGCAACCGACACCCGGGAGAGCACATGGCACTGCCCGCGCGCTGGAGCAAAAACGCCGAGATCGCGGATTCGACCGACGAGGTGATGGAAATCCAGATGGGGCCGTCGCATCCGGCCTCTCACGGCACGATCAAGTTCAATTTGAAGCTCGACGGCGAGCAGATTGTCGATTGCGACGTCGAGGTCGGCTACCTCCATCGCGGCTTCGAAAAGATGTGCGAGCAGGGCACCTGGACGCAGTGCTTTCCCTACACCGACCGCCTCAACTACGCCTCCCCATGTATCAACAACGTCGGCTTCGCGCTCGCGGTCGAACGCCTGCTCGGCGTTAGCGCGCCCGAACGATGCCAGTACGCGCGCGTCATCATGAGCGAGGTCCATCGCTTGGCCGACCATCTGACCTGCCTGGGGATGGCGGCGGGCGAGGTCGGCGCGCAAAGCGTGATGTTCTACATGCTCGAGGCGCGCGAGTTTCTCTACGACCTGGTCGAGGCGGTAACCGGCGCGCGGCTGACCGTGACCTGGTGCCGCGCGGGCGGAATCTCGCGCGATCTGCCGGCCGACCTGGGCGATAGAGTCGTGCTCGCTTTTCGCCATCTTGACGGCATTCTGTCGGACTGCGACAAGCTCCTCGGCCGCAACCGGGTGTTCGTCGATCGGATGGCGGAGATCGGAGCGATGAGCGCCGACGAGGCGATCTCCCACGGCCTGTCGGGTCCGCTCCTGCGCGCCTCGGGCGTGGCCTACGACGTGCGCAAGGCCCATCCGTACCTGGTTTACGACCGCTTCGAATTCGACGTCCCGACCGGCAGCAAGGGCGACAATTACGACCGCTTCAACGTGCGCTTCCAGGAGATGTACGAGTCGCGCAAGATCATCGAGCAGGCGATGCGCACGCTGCCGCAAGGGCCGTTTGCGCTCGACGATCCGCGAATCGTGTTGCCGCCCAAGGAGCGCGTGTACAACTCCATCGAGGGGCTGATGAACCATTTCAAGCTCATCATGGAGGGTATCAAGGTGCCCGCGGGCGAAGTTTACCAGGCGGTCGAGGGCTCCAACGGCGAGCTGGGCTTTTACGTGGTGAGCGACGGCAGCGGCCGTCCGTACCGGGTGCGCGTGCGGCCGCCCTGCTTTCTCGGGATGGGCGCGCTTTCGCAGATGCTTAAAGGCCATATGATCGCGGATATCGTGGCGACCTTCGGCATGATCAACATGATCGGCGGCGAGTGCGACCGCTGAACATGCGTCGCGCCGACGGCGCCGGACGGCTTCGGGCAACCATCGCCGGCTGCTAAGCTCGGCTCCCAGGGTAGCCTGAAGACCGCATGTCCCGCGCCGATAAGACCGATCCCGAAACCGCCATCGACGCTACCGCCAGAGCGCCTTCAGCCGGGCCAACCGAGACCGGCGCCGCGCCAAGCCGCGTCGTGGAACCGGACGCGACGCCGCGCCGGATTTTGATAATTTTGCTCGGCGCGATCGGCGACGTCGTGCGCGCACTGCCGTTGCTCGGCCGTATCCGCCGCGCATGGCCGCACGCGCACATCGCGTGGGCGGTCGAGCCCAAGTCGCAGGCGGTGCTGGAAGGCCATCCCTGGCTCGACCAGTTGATCGTTTACGACCGCCGGCGCGCGCCATTTTCGTTTCTGCCCTTTCTCGTCCGTGTGCGCGCAGGCCGCTTCGATCTCGCGCTCGACCTTCAGCGCCATCTGAAGAGCGGCGTGGTCTCGATCGTTTGTGGAGCCCGCGTGCGATTAGGCTTCGATCGTGCCAACGTCAAGGAATTCAACCATCTGTTCTCCACCCGGCGGATCGCGCCGCAGCCGCCGATGCGCCTTAAGCTGATGCAATACCAGGCTTTCGGCGACGCGCTCGAACTTCCGCCGGCGCCGGTGGAATTCGGCCTTGTGGCCACGGACGCCGAACGCGCGCGCGCCGCGGCGATGCTGAAGGACACGCCGAGGCCGCTGCTCGCGGTGATCCTGGGCTCATCATGGCCGAGCCGGCTTTATTTTCCCGACTCGATCGCCGCTGTGATTCGCGAGATGGCGGCCGGGCGCGACGGCTATCCGGCGCTTTCCCCGGTGCTGCTCGGCAGCGGCCGCGACGAGGTGGCGTTGGCGGGCCAGGTGGTCGCAAATCTCGCCGGCACGCCCGTCCTGAATCTGGCGGGCCGCACCAACCTGCGCGACCTGGTCGCGATTTTTGCCGAGTCCGCTGCCGCCTTCGGCCCCGACTCGGGCCCCATGCATATTGCCGCGGCCGCTGGATGCCCCGTCGTTTCGCTTTGGGGTGCGACCGCGCCCGAGCGCTCGGCGCCGTGGGGTTTTGCCGAACTGGCGCTGGCCCCCGCGATCCCATGCCATCCGTGCTATCTCCGCGAGTGCCCCATCGGCCGCGAATGTATGCGGCGGATCGCGCCGGGCGACGTCGCCGATGCGCTCCGGCGCGCGCTCGCCGCTCCGCGCAACGCCGGCTCGCCTGCAGATCGCGGGTCGCTGCCGCTCGCGCCGGCTTCTTGATGACGACGGAGGCCAAAGCGCGGATCGAGCGCGACGGATGGTCGCTCTTGCTGGCGCCCGCGCTCGTCGAACTTCCCTCGCGGCTCGGCCTCGAACTTATCGAGCGTGCGCTCAGGATAGCCGGCGGCGCAGGCGAACATCCGGTGCGCCGCTCGCGCCACGCTTCGACCTACCTGGTTCGGCTCGGTACGCCGCTCTCCGGCGAGGCCGAGGTTTTCGTCAAGCTGCTCGACGCGCCGCGCGGGCTTAGGGCGGTTCGGCGTCTGTTTCTCGGCGCGCGTGCCGAACGCATGCAGGCGATTCTCGAGGCGCTGGCCGCCGGGGGATTCGGGGTGGCGCCGATTTTGATCCTCGGCGACGAGCGGGGTAGCGGGCGCACGATGATGGTGACCGCGCGCGTTGCGGGCGAGCCGCTGCCGCGCTTTCTGCGGTGCTCGGTTGGCGCTCCGGGGTCCAGGCGCGAGGTGTTGCGCGCGCTCGGCGCCGAGGTCGCGCGGCTCCATCGCGCCGGTTTCATCCACGGCGATCTCACGCCCTATAACATCTTCGTCACCGCCGCCACGCCGGAGCGCTTCAGCCTGATCGATCACGAACGGACGGCCGAGCCGCGGCTTAACTGGGAGCGCCGGCGGCTGCGCAACCTGGTGCAGCTCTGCCGCTTCGAGCTCGATGGGATGGGCCGCACCAACCGCCTTCGGATTATCCACGCCTACAGTCGGGCGATGGGCGAGGAGCCGCGGCGGCTGGTCCGGCGGATTAACAGGATGCTGCGCGCGCGCCGGGTTCGCGATACTGTTGGCGGCGGGCCGTAGATCGCCGAAGAAATCGGGAGCGGCGCGCCGGCGAAGGACGCACAAGGAGGGGAGGTCTCGAGCAGAACGATGGACGACGCGGTCAGGATTTCAGTCGTGATTCCGGTTTACAACGAGGCCGGCACGATCGGTGAGGTCATCAAGCGCGTGCTCGATTGCGGCTTCGAAACCGAGGTCATCGTGGTCGACGACGCTTCGACCGACGCGACAGCCAAATACCTGCGCTCGCTGGAGCATCCGCAGGTCCAATGTTTCTACCATGCGGTGAATCGCGGCAAGGGGGCGGCGCTGCGCACGGGTTTTGCGGCGGCGCGCAATCCGTACGTCGTGGTCCAGGACGCGGACCTCGAGTACGATCCGCGGGACTACAAGCCCCTGCTCGAAGCCCTGGTCGATGGCCGCGCGGACATGGTTTACGGCTCGCGCTTTCTCGGCGGACCCCATCGAGTGCTCTTCTTCTGGCACTACGTGGGCAACCGGATGCTCACGCTGGCGTCGGACATGATGTGCAATCTCAACCTGACCGATATGGAAACCGGGATGAAAGCGTTTCGCCGCGACAAGCTGACGACGCTCAAGCTCAGCGCCGACCGCTTCACCTTCGAGCCCGAAATAACCGCCAAGGCGGCGCGCGCGCGATGGCGGATCTACGAGGTCCCGATCTCATACTCGGGGCGCACCTATGCCGAGGGCAAGAAGATCGGCTGGCGCGACGCGATCGCCGCGATTGCCGCGATCCTCTATTACCGGTTTGCCGATTAAGCGATGGATTGTCCGCCTCCGGCCGACCCGCCTGAAGGCGATCCCGCCGCGGCGCCTCCGGCGCCGGAGCCGCTCAGCATCGCCGGCGTCGATCCGGAGCGGAATTTCGCCGGCGGCGAGACCCAGGTGCTCGGGCTTACCCTCGAGCTTCGCGCGATGGGCCATCGCGCGGAACTCCTGTGCGATCCGGCGGGTGAGCTATGGCGGCGCGCCCGAGCGGCCGACGTCGTGTGCCACCCGCTGCCGATCCGCAACGCCGTGGACCTCGCAGCCGCCGCCGCATTGAGGCACCTGCTGCGCGCCGGACGCTATGACGTCGTGCATTTCCATACTGCGCGGGCGCATGCGATGGCGCCGTGGGTGCGCGGACTCGCCCGCGCAGCGGTGGTGACGCGGCGGATGGATTACGTGCCGAACCGATTGTTCGCGCGATGGCTCTATGGCGGCGCGGTGGACGGGGTCGCGGCAATCTCGAGCGCCGTCGCCGGCGCGCTTGAGCGCGCCGGCGTTGCGCGCGAGAGTATCGCGCTGATTCCGAGCGGCGTCGATTGCGCGCACTTTCGTCCGCCGACGGCGGACGAACGCGCGCATGCGCGCGCAGCGCTGGGCATCGGAGGCGCCGACTGCGCCGTCGGCGC
Source organism: Candidatus Binataceae bacterium (assembly GCA_035500095.1). Classification (NCBI taxonomy): domain Bacteria; phylum Candidatus Binatota; class Binatia (SeqCode); order Binatales (SeqCode); family Binataceae (SeqCode); species Binataceae bacterium (SeqCode). Next base: position 22 of record DATJXN010000029.1, on the reverse strand, counting down.
GGTCGGCGCGCTCGAGCCGCGC
>DATJXN010000028.1 GCA_035500095.1 Candidatus Binataceae bacterium | reverse complement strand
GCCGCGCACGCGCGACATCGGGGGCACGGCCTCGACCAGCGAGGTCGGCAAGGCGATCGCCTCCGCGATCTAGTGCTGGTTCGGCTTCGGCCTGCTGTAGATATCGCGTCCGTGGTCGACCACGTCGCGGCGCAGCTGGCGACGCTGCTCGGGAGTCATGCGCGCATCGCGGTTCGCGTCACGCTGCTGCCATCTCATGTCGCGCGCCGGCGCCTGCTGCGGGGCCGAGGGACGGCCGGGTCCGGCCTGACGGCCGCCGCCCTGGGCGTGCTGGGCCGGGGAGCAGAGCGGAGCGAGGGCGAGCAGGGTCGCCCCGCCCAAGGCGACCAGCGTCTTTGCGATCCGCCCCTCCCGTCGCATGCTCTTTCCTCGAAGTCTGGAACAACCGGAGCTAATAGTAGGCCGTTTTTGTAAGGCATTTACGACGCTCGCGCCGACGTTTGTAACAAGGTGTTTCGAGGGCCCTGTCGCGCCCTCGCTTGATCGCCCTTTTCGCGGCCGGGAGCCTTGAACGGATTGTTCGCATCGAACCACTGCGACGCGCGCTTGCGGAACCCTGCGGGGACCGCCGCGAGCCGCTCGGACCTGGGATCCAGGTATTGCGCGATGCCGGTCGCTCGCAGCCGCTGCTGCTCGTCGGTCGCATACTTCGCCTCGAACGCGTACGCCCATGCGCTGACCGGCATCACGCGCTGATAGCGGTGCGCCCAGTCGAGCGCGAGGTCCAAGTATTCCTTCCGGCCCGTGGCGGCATAGAGCCACTCGCACGCCTCCGCCCACTGATACTCGGTGAAGATCGGGCGCATGTCGGTAAATGGGCGATGGCGGAAGGCAAATTTCAGGTCATTCTCCGCGGCCTCGTGCTCGCCGCGCAGACCGGCGAAGAACGCGAGTGCAAGCGCATGATCGAACCCGCGCGGAAGGGAGCCCGGTGCCCCGCGTACAAACGCCTCAAGGCTCAAGGGGTCACCGACCTTTGCGCTCGCCCATGCGAAGTAAGGGAGCGCGAACGCGGGAAAGCCGTGCATCGGGGCACCCTCGATCGGATAGAACTGCGCCATCCGGTCGAAGCGCTCGACCGCTGCCTTGAAGCGGCCGCGTCGAAGGTCCACGTACGCCTCGGCAAAGAGGACGAACTCGGAATCGACGAGGGTCCCCTCGCGCACCGCAGGCCGGTCGTTCGCCCGGAAGGCGGACCTCGGATAACCGATAGTCTGCGAGCCGCGCGCCGGAGTGCGCTCCACGACGAACTTCTCGACCCTCGTGTTGGGCGGACCGGCCAGCTCGCGCAGCGTGCTCACGAGATCCTGCGGGGGCGCCCGATCGATCACGGCGAGCATCAAGGCAAGACGCATGCCCCGCACAGTCCCCATCGCCTGCGACGACTTGTAGGGCTCGGTCAGAAGCCAGCGCTTCTGGCTTTCCCAATCGCCACCCTTCATCCGAAGCCCCACGTCGGCGGCGAGCCATACCTGGGGATTGTCGAATCCTCCCTGCAGCTGATTGAACCCTTGCCACGCCTGATCTCCCAGGCCGAGCACGAACAGCCAGGATAGGAAATCCCGCCACGCATAAGGGTCATGGTAACGCTGGCCCCTGTCGCGCGCCGCCTCGAGGACAGCCGCGTAGCGCTTGTCCAGTTGTGCCAAGCGCTGCGCGCTCGCGAGGGACGCCGCCGACCCGGTATTCAGCTTGGAGGCGATATCATAGAATCGGCGCGCCTCTTCCGGCCGGCCTTGCCAGAAGAAGCCACTGCCCACTGCATACGCTTGATTGCTCAGCTCGACGGGCTCGTAGCGAGAGGGGTCGATGAAACCAGGATATTTCGCGTAAGCATCCGCCGCAGCCTTGTAGTCGCCCTTCTCGTCCATCAATCGCTTTCCCCGCTCGGCGTAGTAGTCCCAGCGGTCGGGCCGCTCGCGAAGCTGCGCATCCGAGAGCTGCCTGCGCTCCTCGGGCGATGTCCCCAGCGCCTCGGCGAATTGCGCGCGATCCGGGCTCCCCTTGAACCGCGCATCCAGCAGGGTACGAAGCTCCGACTTACCCTCCTCGTACTCCAGGAGGAACTTGGCGGCGCTGAGATTCATGGCGGAGGCGGCGAGCTGGCGATGCAGGAGGTCGAGATATTCAACGAGATCCACCGGCTCGCCGGCGTCTCCGTAGTCCGGCCCCGCGAACCAGTAGAAGCGCACCGGCAAGTCGAAGCGGTACGCTTTCACGAACGGCGCCGAGTAGGGCGAGGGAACGCCGAGCTGCACGAGCGCCTTCCAGCTGGTGAGACTCTGCCCCTGCTCGAGCAGCGCCGCGGCCTGCGCCAGGCGCACAACCTCCGCATGCGCCGCCTCCCTTTGCGAAGCAGGCATCTGATTGGCGATCCCCAATTCGGCCGCGGCTTCCAAGGCGAGAATCGCAGGATGGCCCTCCAACTCCGGTTTCAGAGCCGAGGCCAGCTGGCGCGCTCGCGCCGGCAACGCCTGCATTTCCACGAGCCTCTGGAGTTCCTGGATGGCATTCGAAACCGCAATTGCCTCGAGGAGATCGAGGTAGGCGCCGGCCAGGCACGGTTCCGATGTCGTGAAGCATGTCGCCCCCGCACGGTGCTCGCGGCGGGCGCGTGCGATGTGATGAAGAGCCAGTTTCACCAGTGCGACCTCGTCCGTCACTTGCCCCGTGAGCCGCATCCCTGCCATCTGGTCGTCGAGGTTCTCGCCGGGAAGCCCGAAGTCGCGATCGAGCATGCGCTTGGGCAGGGCGAGGTCCGCCTTCGTCGTGAAGAAATCAAGATCTTGCAGCGCACGCCCGACCAAAGGGGCCCATTCCGGATACCGGTCGGCAAAGGCGTCGAAGAATGGCGTCGATTCGCGCGCTTCAAGTCGCCGGTACGCGGTCTGAAGCGTCTTGAGATCGATTTCGAGCAGCAACCTCGGCAATTCATCCTTGACCGCGACCAGTGCCTTCTGGAATTCCGGGAGATTACCGTTCAGGAACTCACGGTAGGCGAGCGCCTCAGGCGCGCCGGAATCCGCCAGCGCGGCGAGAGCCGACACGCGGGCATCGAGGTGATACCAGGCGCGTGCAATGAAGAGTGCGGCGTAAGGCTGGCCGGGTGGCAGTGCGCGAGCGGCGAGTAACGCTTGTTCAAACAGGCGTTCGCGCGGGCGCCCAGGCCACATCGGAGCGAGGCTGGCGATGAGTTGCAATGCACTTGCGCGACCCGTCGCATCGGCGGGCTTGATAGCCAAGGCCTGGGCTGGCGAAGCAGGGAACCTCGGTTTCCGCGCGGCTGAGGCGCTCTTTGGCCGTGCGGGAGCCTTGCCGGCGAGCCCGAGCGCCTCGAGTACCGCGGGTGCGATCGCCTCGCCGACGATCGAAGGATGCGCCGTAGCAACCAAGCTGATTTCGGCGAGCGGTCTGGAGTTCAACTGCGAACCCAGACTCCTCGCGTCAAGTACGCCGACCGACGCGTTGACGTGGCCCCGGCGGTCATGCGCGACACCGACAACCACGACCTTCTGGATGCCCAGCGATCGCGCCATGGTGAGGTACTCCCCGCGCTCGAATCTGCGCCGGCTCTCGCCCATCGCTCTGGACAGCGCGACCGGATTCGGGACGCGGAGCTTGCGCGCCGCCAGCTCTTTCGTAACCTCCGCGAGAATCAGGGAGCGTGAAATACGGTCCAGCGCGTAGCCCTCGGTGCGAACCGGGCCCACCATAAGATCGTACTTGCCCGCCTTGAGCAGTTCGGTGAAGTTTCGAGCCTCCGCATCCAGCCACGGCGAAGACACTCTGGGCTTTCCCTGGGGAAAGGCCCGATCGAGCGGGTCGGGCGACTGCGGCCCGCGCATCGGCGACTCGTCCAGTGGCGAGGGCTTTCGAAAGGGATTAGGAATGGGCCTGCCGTCAGGTCCCCACTGGCCTATGGCTACGAGCGGAACCAGAGCAAGCAAGGCGATTCCGGTTCTCACAACTCGATAAATCGGCTTCCCCCTACGTGATCGCGCTTGTAACAACTTGTTTCCTCGCCTGCCCCAGCAATGCGCCGTTACGCACGCCCTGCAACCGCGGTAACCGCCGGGTTACGATACGCCGATGACCGAGCCCAAGACAAGAATCCTGGTCGTCGACGACGATTTGCGCCTGCGCGACCTGCTCCAAAGGTATCTCAGCGAGCAGGGCTTCGCCGTGCACACCGTCTCCGACGCGGCGGCCATGG
>DATJXN010000027.1 GCA_035500095.1 Candidatus Binataceae bacterium | reverse complement strand
CGGTCCCGGCCCCTTCGGCACGGTCGGCGCGGTGGCGCTCGACGCCCACGGCGGGCTCGCCGCCGCGACCTCCACCGGCGGGGTCAGCGGTAAGCTGCCCGGCCGCGTCGGCGACTCCGCCATCATCGGCGCTGGCACTTTTGCCGACGCCGCCGGAGCTGCGTCCGCGACGGGGCAGGGCGAAGCCATTATGAAGGCCATGCTCTGCCGCGAAGTGATCATGGCGCTGAAGCGCAGCTCGCCGCAGGCGGTCGCCGAGCGCGCGATTGCCGAGCTGGCGGTGCTTACCGGGGGGCAGGCCGGCGTCATCCTGGTCGATGGCCGCAGCAGGTTCGGCTACGCGCACAATGCGGAAGTGATGGATGTCGTGATGTTCGATGCGACGGGCGGATTCGATTATCGATGGGTTGAGCCGCTGCGGAGCCACAACCGCGGGGCGGGTACGCCGCGCGGCTGAACCGAGTTGAGCGTCTCAGCGATGGAAATTGAGGTGCCCTCGCATCCGCCGGTACGGCTCGGTACGCAGCGGGCGATAGTGGTCGCTCTGATTGCGGCGGCTATCGTTCTCAGTCTCGGAATTGGTGCGCCGTTCGAGAAAGACCAGGAGCCGCAGTCCGCGCAATGGGTACAGGCCGTCGTTGATCGCGGACAATGGATGCTGCCGCGCGACGACTACGGCGGACTGATTCGCAAACCGCCGCTTTACTACTGGCTTTCGGCGCTGGCAGTGAAGACTGGTGCGGTGGCTGACAACGAAGTGGGCACACGAATGGTCGCGCTTGCGGCAGGCGTTCTGCTCGCGGTCGCCACGATGCGCTGGAGCGCGGTATTCGTCGGCGAGGCCACCGGATGGCTCGCGCTCGCCTTTGTGCTCGGGACTTACGGGTTCGCCTGCCGCGCGACCCTAGCGCTGACCGACATGCTGCTGTCGTTTCTGCTCTTCACCGCGTGGTGTTGCGTGTATCGGCTGCTGGAAGAGAACGGCTCGCGCGCGACGATGATCGGCGGCGGCGTCCTGCTCGGACTGGGAGTACTTACCAAGGGGCCGATTGCGATTGTGCTGATCGCTCTGGCGGGGTTTATCTATCTGCCGCTGAGTGGACGGTCTCCGCTTGCGGTGATGCGCTGCGGATGGCCGTGGCTGATGACCGCCATAGCGATCGCGATTGGCGCTTGCTGGTACGTGCCGGCGTTCATCGCGGGCGGACCGCTTCTGATCGGAGTGTTCCTTTCCGAGAATTTCGGCCACTTCATGCCCTCGGCGATGGGCGGGACGGGCGAGGCGTCGCGGCCGCTCTGGTATATCGCGGTGCGGATGTTCGGCGGCGCGCTGCCGCAGAGCCTGCTGGCCGTGGCGCTTGCGCTATCGCTTTGGCGGCGCGACGAGAATGAATGCGCACGCAAGCCGCTGCTTTTTCAATTAAGCCTCGTGCTGGCGGTGCTGGTTTTCTTTTCGGTCGCCAGTTCCAAACGCGACGACTATATTCTGCCCGCGATGCCCTCGCTGGCGATTCTTTTTGCCTCCCTCTTCACCGGCGCCGCGATCGCTCCCGGCCGCGAGGGTTCAGCATCGGCCGGGATGCGCAATCTCATTGCGGCGGCGATCGCGGCCGTATCCATCGCGGCGGTCGCCGGCTCCCTGATTGCCGCGCATGAGCCGCATCTGTCGGCGGCGCTTTCGGCGAGACTGCGATCGAGCGACGCCGACTTTCTCACGCTGTTTCTCGGCGGGATGCGTCGGATGGCGCCGCCGTTTGCGGTGTTTGCCGCCCTCTTGAGCGCGGGCGCGATCTGCGTGTTCGCCGGCCTGATGGGTCGCCGGCCGCTCTGGTCCGGCGCTGGGTTGGCGGCGATAGCGATCGCCGGTTCGTCGCTTTTCGCCGGCACGCTCAAGCCCGCCTCCGCGCGCATGCGATCGATGAAGACGTTTGCGAGTCAGATTCAGCGCCGAGTCGGCGACGACGCGCCGCTTTACGTCGCGCATGGCCACGACTACGAGTTGTCCTTCTATTACGGTCGCGGAATCTGGGGCCTCGACCTTGCCGACCCTGCTGTTTTGAGCGCCGATTTGGCCGCCGATCGTCCGATATACGTCGTTGCCCGTCCGCGCGAACTCGCGCAGGTGGCCCCTGCGCTCCGCGATCGCATGAAACTCGTGATGCAGTCCGGTCTGGCCGGCGGCGACGGCCCGCCCGCACTGTATGAACTGGAGTCCCGCGCTTTGAAATACGGTCCGCCTGCGGCCGAACGGCGATGAACCGCAGCGAGGCCGGCAGACAAGCTACGGCCTCGCTTCCTGCGAACCCGGCTTGTCCGAAAACTCTAGGCTTTGGCGCTCGGACGTGAAGACACCGCCTCGTACCATCGCGCTAGGTTCTTCTGCTCGGGCACTATCCGCAGCTTGACCAGGCGGGCAAAATCGATCGCCACCAGCGCCGTGATGTCCGCGATAGTGTAACGCTCGCCGGCGATGAATTTGCTGTCGGCCAGGAAGCCGTCGATCATCCCGAACATCTTCTCCGCCGCCTGGCGGCAGACCTCGCCGTACTCGGGCACCTGCGGGATGCGTCCCTTGAAGAAATCCGAGGTGTTGCGAAATGCCCCGGTTACCGGTGTGAACAGGTACAGTTCCATCCGCCGCTGCCACATCTCGACGAGCGCCTTGTCGCGGGCGTCGGTACCCATCAGTCGCGTCTCGGGATGGGTCTCTTCGAAGTAGCGGCAGATCGCGACCGTCTCGGCAAGTATCGTGCCGTCGTCGAGTTGCAGCACCGGGACTCCGCCGAACGGATTGATCTTCAGGAACTCGGGGCTGCGATTCTGCGCCTTGGCGAGATCGATCTGTTCGTCGGGAAGCTGGACGCCTTTTTCGGCAAGGAAGATTCTCACGCGCCGCGGGTTGGGCGCCATCTTGTAATCGTAAAGCTTCATCGTCGTCTCTCCTTGCCGAATCCGGCTCAAGCGCCGCGAAATCGCTGCGGAATGGTAGCAACGCCCGCAGTTTGATGACAATGGGCGCGGGCCGGTCAGGCGGGTATCCGGCGGAATCGACGGGGCCGCGGTTTGCCCGCTTCACTGGGCGGAGTTATTGTCATTGCGATGCCGATTTACGAGTACGAATGCGCGGCCTGCGCAAGGATAAGCTCGCACGTCGTGATGGGTTCGCGTCGGCGCGAGCGGCCCGTCTGTCCCGCGTGTGGTGCGGGGCGGCTTAAGCGCGTGATGTCGTCGTTTGCCGTGGTTTCGAGCGAGGCCTCGCGTCTGGCGGAGTTCGATACCTCGAAGCCGCGCGACGAATCGTTCTATCGCGATTCGCGCAACGTCGGCCTGTGGGCCAAAAAGCGCGCCAAGGAAATGGGCGCCGACCTCGGATCTAAATTCGAGGAGACGGTCGAAAAAGCGCGCAGCGGCAAGCTGATCAAGGAAATGCAGTAAGCAGGTCCCGCGCCGCGTGCCGAATCGCGGATGCATCAACGGAGACTCGAGGGGACTACGCGCGGAACCGGGAAAAAGGCGGGGCAGAGGGAGAAATGGACGAAAAAGATCGCCTCGGTGAGAAGCTTCGCGACGTGGAACATGCGCGCGAAGAGCAATGGGCGCATCAGCACGACCAGGAACTGCTCGAGAAGCTGCGCAAAAAGGGTGAGGCGGCGTTATGTCCGCAGTGCCGCAAGCCGCTGGTGGCGGAGACGCGCGCGGGGGTTGCGATGATGGCGTGTGCGGACAAGCACGGCGCATGGCTGCGCGCCGAAGTGCTCGAGCCTCTCCTCAAGCGTGTGAAGTGAACGCATCAGGTTGGCGGTCGCGGCGGCTCGCGCGCTCGCGCCGCCCGTATCGTTTAGCGCTCGCGCGCCTGCGCGGGCCGGGGGAAATGAGATGAAGCTCGCAACCTTTACCCATCAGGGAAGCACGCGAATCGGCGTCGTGGTTGAGGACGCGGTGGTCGACCTGGCCGCGGCGGCTCCGGAACTGCCGCGCGAGATGGCGGCGCTGCTCGCGGCCGGCGCAGGTGCGATGGATCGCGCGCGCGCGTCTGCGGCGGCGGGAAAAAGCCGGATTCCGCTTGGCCAGGTCAGGCTCGAAGCCCCGGTTAGGCGTCCGCCGGAATTCCTCGCGATCGGCCTTAACTACGCCGACCATATTGGAGAAACAGGGCGCGAGCGTCCCACGTTTCCGATCTTCTTCAACAAGCAGATCACCTGCGTCAACGGACCCTACGATCCGATTCATCGGCCGCGCGCGTCCGAGGCGCTCGACTATGAAGGCGAACTCGGCTTTGTAATTGGCCGGCGCTGCCGTCACGTGCCGCGCGATCGCGCACACGAGGTTATCGGCGGCTATATGATCATCAACGACGTGAGCGTGCGCGACTGGCAGCGCAAGTCAGCCACGATGACGCTCGGCAAGTCCTGGGACACGCATGGTCCCACCGGTCCGTGGATCGTGACGCCGGACGAAATCGGCGATCCGCACGCGCTCGACTTGCGCACGCTGGTCAACGGCGAGGTGCGTCAGCACTCGAACACACGCCATCTGATTTTCGACTGCTTCTCGATCATCGAGACGCTCTCGACCGTGTGCACGCTCGAGCCCGGTCTGATCGTCTCGACCGGAACCCCGTCGGGCGTGGCCCTGGCGATGAAGCCGCCGCGCTGGCTCAAGGCCGGCGACGTGGTGCGGATCGAGATTGAGAAAATCGGCCATATCGAAAACCGCGTGATCGAGGAACCTGCCGGTACCACGGTAATTTGATCCATGCAAAAGCCGGCAGAGACGGACTATCCGATCGAAGACGTGCTCCGGCGGCGATGGGGTCCGCGGGCGTTCTCGGAGCGTCCGGTCGAGCCGGAGAAGCTCGCGAGCATGTTCGAGGCGGCACGCTGGTCGGCCTCCTGCTACAACGAACAGCCGTGGAGCTTTATTGTGGCCACGCGCGACGATGCGGCCGAGTTCGCGCGCCTGCTCGGCTGCCTGGTCGAGGGCAACCAGGCCTGGGCTTCCCATGCGCCGGTGTTGATGGTGTCGGTGGCGCGACTGAATTTCGCCCAGAACGGCAAGCCGAACCGCCACGCGATCCACGACGTCGGGCTGGCGACAGCGCAGCTGATTCTGCAGGCGACCGCGATGGGGCTGTTCGCGCATCCGATGGCCGGTTTCTATCCCGACAAGGTGCGCGAGCTTTACGGCGTGCCCGAAGACTACGAGCCGGTGGCCGCGATCGCCGCGGGCTATCCGGGCGATCCGGCGGCGCTTTCCGAATCGCTGCGCCAGCGCGAGCTTGCGCCGCGCGTGCGCAAGCCGCAAACGGAATTCGTGATGCGCGGACGATTCCGCTCCTGAGCGGAGCCTCCATTTTTCCGCTCTTCGGCGGATCCCCATGTTGACAGGCTGAGTTGACAGTCTGATCTTCGCCAACTAGATGAGGATTATCGATAGCCGCGTGCGCTGAGTGTCGCAGGGTCGCCACGCGCGGCCGCAGATGTAAAGGCTATGTACTTTCAGTTCAGCGTCGCCCTTGCCCTCACTATCCTGGCGCTTGGCGTCTCGGCGCTGCTGATCGGCCTGCAGAAACTGCTCGCGCCGAGTAATCCGCACGCGCGCAAGCTGATGACCTACGAGTGCGGCGAACCACCTACCGGCCGCGCCTGGATAAACTTCAACGTTCGCTTCTATCTGATCGCGCTGGTTTTCGTGATCTTCGAAGTCGAGATCGCCTTTATCTACCCGGTCGCGGTCGTGTTTTCCGACTGGGTGCGCCACGGTCAGCGGCTGTTCGCGCTCGCCGAACTGCTCATCTTTCTGCTGATCCTGCTGGTGGGACTGGCCTACGTCTGGGTCAAGCACGACCTCGAATGGGTAAAGCAGGTCCCCGCAAGCAACCCTCTCACCGGAAGCGTAGACTGATAGCTGGAGGGTCCTGAAAATGCCCCTGCTGAACAGCCTGCCGGACTATGTTCTGACCACCAAGACCGACGAGTTGATCAACTGGATGCGCAAGTCGAGCATCTGGTACATGCTCTTCGGGCTCGCCTGCTGCGCGATCGAGCTGATGCATACCGGCGGTCCACGTGCCGATATCGAACGCTTCGGCGCCACGCCGCGCGCCTCCGCGCGCCAGTCCGACCTGATGATCATCGCGGGCACGCTGACGCTCAAGATGGCGCTGCGGACGCGGCTGCTCTACGACCAGATGCCCGATCCTAAGTACGTAATCTCGATGGGCAGCTGCTCGAACTGCGGCGGCCTGTTCCAGCTCGCCTACTCGGTGTGCGACGGAGTCGACAAGGTAATCCCGGTCGACGTTTACGTGCCGGGATGCCCGCCACGTCCGGAAGCGCTGACCGAGGGCCTGCTGAAGCTGCAGGAGAAGATCATGACCGAGCGCTGGCTCGCCAAGGCGCCAGCCGCCAACGGAGAGGCCGCTTAGCCGCCGTCAACGATGGAGCCGCTCCAGATATACGAGCGACTCAAGGGGCGCTTCGGCGAGCGGATTCTGGAGACGGTAGAGAAAAAGCCCGACCCCTTTGCGGTCGTCGATCCGGCCGCGCTCCTCGAAATCTGCCGCTACCTGCGCGAGGAACCAGAGCTTGCGATGGATTGCCTGTCGAACGAGACCGGCGTCGATTACAAGGACCGCGTCGAGGTCGTTTACCATCTGTTCTCGTACCTCCATCGTCACGGCGCCGTGCTCAAGGTGAGGCTGCCGCGCGAGGAGCCGCGCGTCGCGACCGTCGAGAACATCTGGAAGTCCGCCAACTGGATGGAGCGCGAGATTTTCGACCTGGTTGGCGTCAACTTCGAGGGCCATAGCGATCTCCGCCGCATCCTGATGCCCGAGGATTGGCCCGGCCATCCGCTGCGCAAGGATTTCGTCGAGCCGCAGGAATATCACGGTATCTCGACCGTGCGCGAAAGCCCGATCGTTCGCCTGGATCAACTCAAGGACCAGCACAAGAAGAAATGAGCGACACCGCCGAACCAACGCTGCGCACCGAGGAAATGACCCTCAACATGGGGCCGCAGCATCCCTCGACCCACGGGGTGTTGCGCTTCGTGATCCGCGCCGACGGCGAGGTGATGCGCGAGGCTGTGCCCGACGTCGGTTACCTCCATCGGTCGATTGAAAAGATTGCCGAGAAGGTCGGCTATCACGGGTTCATGCCTTACACCGACCGCGTCGATTACGTGTGCGCGATGTTCACCAACCAGGGCTGGGCGATGGCGTGCGAGAAGCTCGCGAATATCGAAGTCCCGCGCCGCGGCGAGTATTGCCGAGTGATCGCGACGGAGTTCAACCGGCTCGCGTCGCATTTGCTGACCGTCGGTCTGATGGGGATGGATATCGGCGCGATGACGCCGTTTCTGCACGCGCTGCGCGAGCGCGAGATGATAAACGATCTGATCGAGGAGCTCTGCGGCGCGCGGCTTACCTTCAACTACATGCGGATCGGCGGCGTGGCGTGGGACCTGCCGCCGGGATGGCGCGAGAAGGCGCTCGCCTACCTCGACCATCTCGACCCGATCCTCGAGGAATACAACGCGCTCTTCTCCTACAACAAGATTTGCATCCAGCGCCTGGCCAACGTCGCGCCGATCAGCGCCGAGGAGGCGATAAACTACAACCTCGTCGGTCCCAATCTGCGCGCCTGCGGCGTCAAATGGGACGTGCGCAAGGAGATGCCCTACTCAGTCTATCCCGACTTCGATTTCGACGTTCCCATCGGCCGCGGCGAGTGGGGGACGATCGGCGACTCGATGGACCGCTACATGATGCGGATCTACGAGATGCGCGAATCGTCGAAGATCCTCCGCCAGGCGCTGACGCGGATGCCCGACGGTCCGGTGCTGGCCAAGGTGGTGCGCAATCTCAGGCCGCCGGCCAGCGAATGCCAGGTGCGGGTGGAAAGCGCGCGCGGCGACCAGGGATGGTATGTCGTTAGCGACGGCACCGGCTATCCGTGGCGGGTCCACGTGCGCACCGGCTCCTTCGCCGCTATGGGAATCATCCAGAAACTCAGCCGCGGACTGATGATCGCGGACCTCGTGGTGCTCATCGCGAGCCTCGACGTTATCGCGCCGGAGATCGATCGCTAGGACGCCGATGCAGAACTGGATCGACAGCCTTATCGCGGCCGGCGACTTCGGAAAAAATCCGCCGCGCGACCTCGTCTATGCGGCCTTCATCTTCGCGCTGAGCGCGGTGGTCTTTCTGGGCGTGGCGTTCCCCTTCGCCGGGATCGTGAGCTGGGTCGAGCGCCGCGTGTGGGCGCGGATCCAGTCGCGCGTCGGCCCCAACCGCGTCGGCCCCAACGGCTCGCTGCAATGGCTGGCCGACGGCGCCAAGCACGTGCTCAAGGAAGACGTCATCCCGGACGAGGCCGACCCCAGGCTGTTCAAGCTCGCGCCCTACCTGGTGGTACTCGGGTTCGTGCTGCCGTGGGCAGTGATGCCGTTTTCCTCGGCGCTCATCCTGGCCGACCTCAACGTCGGCATCCTGTACTTCACCGCGGTAACCGCGCTGACGGTGGTCGGCGTGCTGATGGCCGGTTGGGCGTCGGACAACAAATGGTCGCTGATCGGCGGAATCCGCTCGGCGGCGCAGATTATCAGCTACGAGATTCCCGCCGGGATGTCGATTTTCCCGGTGGTGCTGATCACCGGCACGCTCTCCATGCAGGGGATCATCCGGGCCCAGGAATGGGAGCCTTACCACTGGTTCCTGTTCTCGAATCCGTTCTGCTTCGTCGCGGCGATCGTGCTTTACGTCTCGGCGCTCGCCGAAGGTAATCGCACGCCCTTCGATCTGCCGGAGGCCGAGTCCGAACTGGTTGCGGGGTTTGCGACCGAGTACAGCGGGATGCGCTATCTGCTTTTCTTCTTCGCCGAGTGGGGCAACATGTTCATCGCCGGCGCGCTTATCACGACCTTGTATCTCGGCGGATGGCAGGCGCCGCGGCTGAGCGCGAATCCTGTCGTGATGAACGTGCTCGAGTTGTTGAGCTTCAATGTCAAGGTGCTGTTTCTGGTCTTTACCTCGATGTGGGTGCGGGGCACGCTCCCGCGAGTACGAATCGACCAGATGATGTCGCTTTGCTGGAAGTTCTTTGTCCCGATTTCGTTCATCAATATGATCGGCACCGCGGTGTGGGTGGCAATCTGGCCCGAAGGCAATCGGGTCGCGGGCTATGTAATGTTCGCGTTGGGCGTGGCGATCGCCGTGCTCTTCATCCAGCGCGTAATGTACTATCTCAGGCGCTCACGGATGGAGATGTACCTGCATCCCACGATCTGAACGACCCTGACCAATCGCGAGGTTGACGGACTGAACAAGATGGGTGTGGCAAGCGGATACTTTCGCCATATCAGGGACGCCGTCGTCACCATCTTCGACGGCATGGCGGTGAGCGCGTCGCATCTGATCCGCCGCCCCTACACGATTCAGTACCCGGATCGCACGCCGGTGCGCGTGCAGGACACGCTGCCCTTCCGCTATCGCGGTATCCTCGACGTTGACCTGGAAATTTGTACGGGATGCCTCGCGTGCGAGCGTGCCTGTCCGATCGATTGCATCGTTATCGTGTGCGAGAAAAATGCGCAGACCCGCGAATTGACGATCTCGCAGTTCGATATCGACATCGCCAAATGCATGTATTGCGGGCTCTGCAGCGAGCCGTGCCCCACCGGATCGATCCATCATACGACCGAATTCGAGGGCGCTGACTTTTCGCTCGAGAGCCTGATTCGCCGCTTCGTACCCGAGCCGCTGGTGGCCTACAAGGTCAAGAAGGGTCCCGAGCCCGACGTCCATGTCGGGCATCTGCTGGAGCGCGGCATGCGTTACGTCGAGGAATGGGCGCAGCCGGGCGGCAAGCCGCCCGCCGCGCCGGCAGGGTCAGCGCCGTCCGCCGCCGGGGCCGCGGCGAAGGCGGCGGCCCCGGCGGCGCCGCCGAAGCCTGCCTCGCCGCCGGCGGGCGGCGCCGCCGCGGCAGTTGGCGTGAAACCCGCTTCCGCAGCGGCGCCGTCCGCCACTCCGCCCGCGGCGGGCGCATCCGCGCCCGCCGGCCCCGTTGCCGCAAAGCCGCAGGGTCCGGCAGCCGAAGCGGCGGAGACCACCGCTTCGGCAGCCGGTCCTAATTCCGGAAAGGACGAGCCGGAACCGGCATAGCCCTTCCGGCCGCGCGCAAGGGGACTGCTACGATGCTGAACCCGCTCGCAGCGCAAATAGTCTTCTACGTCATTGCCGCGGTCACCGTCGGCTTTGCAGCGCTGGTCGCGTTCTCACGCAACATCGTTTACTCGGCGTTTGCGTTGGTCGGCGCCCTGATGGGAGTCGCCGGGATCTATATTCTGCTTGCGGCGGACTTCGTCGCGATGGTGCAGGTACTGCTTTACGTGGGCGGGATCGTGGTGCTGACGATTTTTGCCGTGATGCTGACCCAGGGAATTGGGGATGTTGCCGTTTCGAATCGGGCGGCGGGACCATTCGCGGGCTTGAGCGTGGTGGCACTCGCGGGAGCGGTGATGCTGTATGCGACATTGCGGACGCCGTGGCATGTCGCGTCAGCTATCGAGGTCTCGGCGACGACCTACAGCGTAGGCAACGCCTTTTTAGGCGCGTATGTGCTGCCGTTCGAGATCGCCTCGCTGGTTTTGTTGGCGGCGCTGATCGGCGCGGTCGTTATCTCGCGCCAGGACCCGGTGCCTGGTCAGAACTCCGCGCCATCTCGGGATGCCACAACAGCGCCGCCGGGCGCGGCTGCGGACAAGGGTGAAGGCTAACCGTATGGCCGGAGGAATTACGCTCGACCATTTCCTGGTGCTGGGGCTGATCCTGTTTCTGCTCGGGTCCTACTGCGTGCTGACGCGGCGCAACGCGATCGGCATCCTGATGGGTATCGAGCTGATCCTGAACGCCGCGAATATCAACTATCTCGCCTTCGCCTACTTTGGGGGCGCGCGCTACGACGGACAGATCTTTGCGATCTTCGTAATCATGCTGGCGGCGGCGGAGGCGGTCATCGGGCTCGCCGTGATCCTCGCCATCTACCAGAACCTGCGGACGATCGACGTCGATGCCACCGAGACGCTCAGCGGCTGAGCGTCGCCGCCGCGCCGAGCGCCACGGCTCCACGCTGCGGCCCGTGCCGCCGCTTCGGGCGCCGCGCTTGCCTTGTTTTCGCCGCGCTTTCTGCTTATATCGACCCGATCCCCGTTGGCGATCCCGCTTGTCGTCGTTGGGTCGGATTGGGCGCGATTGCGGTGGGGTTGAGGTGAGGCTCTAGCGCGATGGAGCATCCGCTCGCGGCCGATTTCGTGCGCTGGATCGTGTTGCTGCCGCTGCTTGGCGCGGCGGTGAACTTTTTCGCCGGCGCGCACATCCAGCGCGAATTCGGCAAGCGCGCGATAAGCGTTGTCGGATGCGGCACAGTGGCGGCGGCTTTCGCAATTGCCGTTTACGCCTGGGTCCGGATGCTGGCGGCGGCGCCCGCCGATCGCTTCATGCTCGACGACCTGTGGCGATGGATTCACGTCGGACCGCTGAACCTCGACATCGCGCTCTCGCTCGACCCGCTCTCGATGCTGATGGTGTTGATCATCACCGGCGTCGGCGGCCTGATTCACCTCTACTCGACCGGCTACATGCACGAGGACGAGTCCTACTGGCGCTTCTTCGCGTGGCTCAATCTGTTTACGTTCGCGATGCTGGTGCTGGTGCTGGCGGACAATCTTTGGCTGATGTTCGTCGGCTGGGAAGGCGTGGGATTGTGCTCCTTCGCGCTGATCGGTTTCTGGTACAAGGAACTCGCCAATACCGCTGCCGGGAACAAGGCGTTTATCGTCAATCGCGTTGGCGACTGGGCGTTCGTGGTCGCGCTCTATGCGTTGTTCACCGGACTCGGCGCGGTCGGCCATCCGACCCTGGTCATCCGCGAAGTCGCCCGCTTCGCGCCGGCGCTTGCCGGAGCGCCGGGTTACTTCGGGATGTCGCTGGTCACCTTCGTAACGCTGCTGCTGTTCGCGGGCGCGACCGGAAAGTCGGCGCAGATTCCGCTGCATGTCTGGCTGCCTGACGCGATGGCGGGGCCGACTCCGGTAAGCGCGCTGATCCATGCGGCCACGATGGTGACGGCGGGCGTGTACATGGTGGCGCGGCTCAATTTCCTCTTCTCGATGGCGCCGGCGACGATGCTCGCGATCGCGACGGTTGGCTCGCTGACCGCGTTCTTCGCCGCCACCATCGGCACCACGCAGGACGACATCAAGAAGGTGCTGGCCTATTCGACCGTGAGCCAGCTCGGCTACATGTTTGCGGCGGTCGGCGTCGGCGCCTACGTTGACGGCGTCTTTCACCTGATGACGCACGCGTTCTTCAAGGCCTGCCTGTTCCTCGGCGCGGGTTCGGTGATTCACGCGATGGGCGGGGTGCAGGACATGCGGCTGATGGGCGGCCTGCGCGAGCGGCTGCCGATCACCTGCTGGACTTTTCTTGCCGCGACGCTCGCGCTCTGCGGCGTTCCGCCGTTTGCGGGCTTCATGTCGAAGGACGCGATCATCTGGGACAGCTTCGCGCACGGCCATCCGCTGCTCTGGGCGCTCCTGTGGATCGGCGCAGGAATCACGGCCTTCTACATGTTCCGCCAGGTCTATATGACCTTCTTCGGCGAGTTCCGCGGGTCGCACGAACAGGAGCATCATCTGCACGAATCGCCGCCGTCGATGACGCTCGCGCTGGTGGTGCTGGGCGCGCTTTCGATGATCGGCGGCTTCGTAAGATTGCCGGCGTTTATCGAGCGACTCGATCCTTTCGGCCATCCGTTTGCTAATTTCCTCGCGCCCGTGTTCGCCGCGCCCGCGACGCGGCAGGTGGTTGAATCCGCCGCCGAGAACCGCGGCGCCGAGGCCGGCCTGGCGCTGCTGTCGCTCGCGATGGTTGGCGCAGGATGGTTCCTGGCCGATCTCATCTATCGCCAGGGCTCGACCGCCTGTGATTGGGTCGGCGAACTGTGGGGCGGCGCGCTCTATCGCGCAGTGTTGAACAAGTACTACGTTGACGAGGCGTACGCGGCAGGCCCGGTCGCCGCGACGCTCGAGACTTCGCGCGCCGCGGCCTGGTTCGATTTCCACGTAATCGACTGGATGGTCAACTTCGCCGCCACGCTGACTGTTGTCGGTTCGTGGTTCTCGGGGCTGCTCGACCGCTACGTGGTTGACGGACTGGTCAATCTCATCTCCAACGTGACGCTGGATGCGGGTCGGCGGATGCGGCGGCTGCAGACCGGCTCGATCAACGGTTACCTGTACGGAATTCTGGCGGCGGTTACGTTCGCCCTCATCGTTCGCGCGATGCTGCGGACCTGAGGCGGAGGCGGGGAGGAGCGTCGAGGCCAAGAGCCGGATCGCGCAACCGACGATGAGTCATCCGCTGACCCTGATCACCTTTATCCCGCTCATCGGAATGGTCCTGATCCTCGCATGCCCCCGAGGCCAGGAGAAATTCATCCGCTGGATCGCGGCCGCGGCCACCCTGGCGCAAGTGCTTATCGCAGCATGGCTCTATGCCAAGTTCGATACCGCGACGGCGGCCATTCAATTCACCGAGCATTGCGCCTGGATTCCGGCCTATCACATTTTTTATTTTCTCGGCGTTGACGGGATCAGCATCTCGATGGTTCTGCTGACCGCGATCATCTGCTTCATCTCGGTGTTCGCGAGTTTCAGCATCGAACGCGGCGAACGCGGCTACTATGCGCTGTTGCTGTTGCTCGACACCGGCATGATGGGCGTGTTCGTGGCGCTCGATTTTTTCCTGTTCTACATCTTCTGGGAGGTGATGCTGCTGCCGATGTACTTCCTCATCGGCATCTGGGGCGGACCGCGGCGCGAGTACGCAGCGATCAAGTTTTTTCTCTACACGCTGCTCGGCTCGGTGCTGATCCTGCTCGCGATGCTGGGGCTGTACTATTACGGGGCGACGCCGACCTTCGACATGATCGAGCTTGCGGCCAATTCCGGCAGCTACTCGATGACCTTTCAGCGCGTGGCCTGGATCGCGCTGTTCATCGGTTTCGCGATCAAGATTCCGGCGTTTCCGTTCCACACCTGGCTGCCCGATGCGCATGTCGAGGCGCCCACCGCGATCAGCGTCATCCTGGCCGGCGTGCTGCTCAAGATGGGCACCTACGGCATCCTGCGCATCAACTTTTCGATCCTGCCGGCGGCGAGCCATGAATTCGCTTTCTGGGCGCTCGGCGCGATCGGCACGATCAACATCGTGTACGGCGCACTGTGCGCGATGGCGCAGAGCGACTATAAAAAACTCATCGCTTATTCCTCGGTCAGCCACATGGGTTACGTGATGCTCGGGATGGCGGCGCTGACCACGGCCGGATTGAACGGCGCGGTGCTGCAGATGTTCAATCACGGAACGATCACCGCGATGCTCTTTCTGCTGGTCGGGGTGATCTACGATCGCACGCACCATCGCGAGATCGCGGGCTTCGGCGGCCTCGCGAGCCAGATGCCAATGTATGCCGCGCTCACCGGCTTCGCGTTCTTCGCCGCGATGGGCTTGCCTGGGCTCTCGGCCTTCATCTCCGAGGTGCTGGTGCTGATCGGCGCATGGCAGCCCTACCCGGTGCTGACCGTGCTTGGCGCAGGCACCGCGATACTGACCGCGGGCTACATGCTGTGGACTTTCCAGCGTATCTATCTCGGCCCGCTCAACGAGAAATACAAGACGCTTGGCGACCTCACGCTGCGCGAGGCCTTCACCCTCGTCCCGCTCGCGATCATCGTGCTGATCCTCGGCGTTTATCCGCACGCCATCCTCGACCTGCTCGGCGTCTCGTTAAATCACGTCAACCAGGTCGTGCTAATGGCGCATGCGCCGGCGGCCGCCGCCGGGGCGCCATGAAGAGCGGACGCGGGCAGCGGCCGATCGGCGGACGGATTCAGGCGGACTGAGCCGGGCGGGACAAAGCGGGCGAACGAGCCACACCAGGCGAATCAGAATGGACCTCGGCAACTTCGCGAGCCTCGGCCACTTCCTTCCCGAATTGCTGCTCACCGCGGGCGTCGTCCTGCTGGTGGTCGTCGATTTGGTCCTGCGCGACAAGACGCCGCTCGGCGATATCGCGCTCATCATCACCGCCGGTGCGCTCGTGCTCATCGCGATCGAGCCGGCGCAGCGCGGCGCATGGCTGTTCCATCGCATGCTGGTGTTCGACGCCTTCGCCGTCTTCTTCCGCGCGCTGATCGCGCTGGCCGCGCTGGTCGCGGTGTGGATGTCGATCGGCTCGGTTGAGGTGCGCCACAGCGACCAGGGCGAGTACTACGCCATCCTGCTCGCGAGCACGCTCGGGATGTTCCTGATGGCGGAGGCGGCGAATCTGCTGATGGCGTACCTGGCGCTCGAGTTGGTGAGCCTGACCTCTTACATCCTGACCGGCTTTCTGCGGCGCAACCGGCGCTCCCAGGAGGCCGCGCTCAAGTACCTGATCTACGGCGGCGTCGCCTCGGGCACCATGATTTACGGAATGAGCTGGATTTTCGGGATCGCCGGCTCGCTCGACTTTGGCGCGATCAACCAGGCGCTGAGCGCACCCGGCCATCTGCCCGTGCTCACCGTGTTCATCGCGCTGGTGCTGATTCTGGCGGGGCTCGGCTACAAGATCGCCTCTGTGCCGTTTCACATGTGGGCGCCCGACGTTTACACCGGCGCGCCGATTCCGGTCACGACCTTTCTCGCCGTGGGTTCGAAGGCCGCTGGCTTCGCACTGCTGACCCGCTTTTTCTATCCCGCGATCTCGCGCCTGGGCGCGGGCGGAAACTGGCAGGCGCTCGTCGGCGTCGATTGGCCGCAGCTTTTGCTGGTCGTATGCGTGATCACGATGACGCTCGGCAACCTCGCCGCGCTCCAGCAGACCAACATGAAACGGCTGCTCGCGTACTCGTCGATCGCGCAGGCCGGCTATGCGCTGATGGGCGTGGTGATCCTGACCAACGACGGCGTGCGCGCGATGCTGTTCTACTTGTTCGCCTACTACGTGATGGACGCGGGAGCGTTCCTGGTCGTGATGATCGTGGCCAACGCGACCGGGCGCGAGGACCTCGAAGCCTATCGCGGACTTGCCTGGCGGGGCGGCGCGCTGCCGGCAATCGCACTCGCGACTTTCCTGCTTTCGCTGACCGGCATCCCCGCGACCGTCGGTTTCATCGGCAAGTTCTACATCTTTGCCGCGGTGATTCGTTCGCACTTCTACGTGCTCGCGGTGATCGGCATCCTCAATTCGACCATCTCGCTGTACTACTACATGGCCCCGGTCAGGATGATGTTCCTGGAGGAGCCTCACGGCGACGAGACCCCGCTTACGTTCGAGCCGTGGACTTACGGCCTGATGGGTGTGCTGGCGTGCGCGACGATCGTACTGGGACTTTACTGGACGCCGATCATCGCCTTCGCCGACCGCTCGATGCACTTCTTCACTGGTCCGTCGTAGGCGAGCGTCGCTCGCAAGGCGCAGCGGCGCATGATCCTCTATTTCCTCGGCAGCGGAAATTCCTCGAGATAGTGCTGGTACTCCGGCTCGACGTCGATCTGCAGCGTAGCGAGCAACCGCACTACGCCGTTGTAAACGGCAATGGTCATGACCAGGTCCACCAGGCGTTCGTTGTCCAGTTCGGCGCGGAGCGCGGCGAAAGTCGCGTCGGATATCGCGAGGTCGCGCGTCATTTCGCGGGCCGCGCGGAGCACCGCCTTCGCGAGCGGCTCCAGGGCGCTTTGCCGGCCCGCGGTCTCTTCCGCGAGCGCGCGAAGGTCGCCGTCCGAAACTCCGAATTCGCGGCCGATCTTCACGTGATGCGAGTATTCGTAGGGCGAACGGGTAAGATAGCCGACCTGCAGGATCGCCAACTCGCGCAGGCGCGGATCGAGCCGGCTCTTGAAGCGGATGAACGTGGCGAGCGCGCTGAAAGCGCGCGCGCCGTCCGGACTGTGCGCCAGCGCGCGCACGAGATTGATGTTGCGCGCGAGCAGGTCCTGGTTCTCCGGCGCCAGGTCAGATTTGTCGAGATAGGGCAGACGTGCCATCGCGTGGAACCTCCTCGAAAGCGTCTCGCGCTTGATGCGCTGAGGGTCGCAGGCTAGATGCTATAGCGCCTGGCCGCGGCGGCCGACAACCGCGCGGCGAAGCAAACGGAGTGAAACGGAAATGGGTAAGCTCGACGGAAAAATTGCGCTGATCACCGGCGCGGGATCGGGAATCGGACGGGCGACCGCGCTGCTGTTCGCCGCCGAAGGCGCGAAGGTCGCGGTGGCTGATCGCGCTGCGGACAACGCCCGCGCGGTCGTTGCCGAAATCACCAGCAGCGGCGGCGAGGCGATAGCGATTGTGGCCGACGTATCGAAAGCCGCCGATACCGAGCGGATGGTGGCCGAGACGGTGGGCCGCTTCGGCCGCCTCGACATCCTTTACAACAACGCCGGCATCGGCTTTGCGCGGCGCACCCATATGCTCACCGAGGAGGAGTGGGATCGCACGATCGACGTCGATCTAAAGGGCGTTTTCCTCGGCTGCAAATACGCCCTGCCCGAGCTGATGAAAAATGGCGGCGTTATCCTGAGCACCGCGTCGGTCGCCGGGATCGAGGGTTTTCGCCAGATGGCTGCGTACTGCGCCGCGAAGGCCGGCGTCATCCTGCTGACCAAGTCGCTGGCGATGGATTACGCGGAGCACGGGATTCGCGTCAACTGTATCTGTCCCGGATCGATCGAAACGCCGCTGTACGAGAGCGGCTTCGACAACCTCACACCCGAGCGGCGCGAGCGAGCCCATCAGGCGTTCGCCGCGATGCATCTGTTGGGGCGCGCCGGCGAACCCGAAGAAATTGCGCGCGTCGCGCTTTTCCTGTGCTCGCAAGACGCATCTTTCATCACCGGACAGGCCGTAGTCGCCGACGGAGGCTACTCGACGGGTCATCGAATGATAAGAATCGGCTAAAGGAAACACGAAAGATTTAGAGCAAACAGCCGGGACCGCTTTTGCCCGTCCGATCGCAATTTCATGGTCAGCGTCCGCGCACGGATGTATATTTACGACTGAAGGTTGATTTTTCGATCGGACTTTTCATTCGGCCGGCGCATGCGGGGGCACATCGCCGGAGATCGAGGGAGTGTGAAATGTCTTCGATACGGTTTGCCCTGTTCTTCGGCTTGCTCAGCGGAATCGCGGCCTTTGTCGGTTGCGACTCGTTCGAGACAGTCCTGGCGCTCGGGATGCTCGGTCTCATGCACATGAGCGTCGTCGCGGCGCGCAAGGCCGACGAGACGGTCGTCCGGGAAGAGATCCGACGCCGATAGCCGCGCGTGGCGGCAAAGCTTTACGTCGTTGCGATGCCGATCGGCGACCCCGCCGATCTGAGCCCCCGCGCACTGGCGACTCTGGCCGAGGTCGATCTGATTGCATGCGAGGACACGCGGCGAATCGCACCGTTGCTCGCCGCTAATTCGATTCGCACACAGACCGTCAGTTATTTCGAGCATAACGAAGAACGCCGCACGCCTGAACTGATTGAGCGGATGCGCCGCGGCGAGCGGATCGCGCTGGTAACCGACGCTGGTACGCCAGCCATCTCCGACCCGGGCTTCAGGCTGGTGCGCGCGGCGCTCGACGCCGGAATCGAGGTCGGCGCGATTCCAGGCCCGTCGGCGGTGGTCGCAGCGCTCTCGATCGCCGGATTGCCCACTGATCGTTTCACGTTCGAGGGGTTCCTCTCCTCAAAGGCAGGAGCACGGCAAAACGAGCTGAAGGCGCTTGGGCGCGAGCGGCGTACGATGGTGTTCTTCGAGGCGGCGCGCCGGCTTGGCGCGGCGCTGTCCGACATGGCCGAAATCTTCGGTGCCGCGCGCGAGGCCGCCGTCGCGCGCGAAATCGGCAAGACCTACGAGGAGGTGGTGGGCGGAACTTTAGGGGAGTTGGCGGCGCGCTTCACCGCAACGCCCGCGCGTGGAGAGATTACGCTGGTGGTAGCCGGGGCCGGCCGTGAACAGGAAGCGGAAGAGGAAGCCCGCGCCGGCGATTCAGCCGCCGCGCCAGCACTCACGGTGGAAATGCTCTGCGAGGCCGGGCTTTCGCTCAAGCAGGCGAGCACGGTGATCGCGCATCTGGGCGGGCGCAGCCGGCGCGAGGTCTATCAGGCCGCGCTGGCTTCGCGGCGAACACGCCAAGACGAGAAGCGGGATGATTAGTGATGTCTTGGCGCGTCAGGCCGCGCGGCGCTGTTGATGCGCACCACGATGGTTGCTTGAAAGCCGTGGGTTGGTAGGCTTCAATGCCCGCCAGCGATGGCAATCAGGGAAAAACCCGGTCCCGCCGCGGAAACCAAGGTGCGAGGCGCGCCGACGGCACTGACGACGGTGTTGATCATCCACGGACCGAACCTCAACCTGCTCGGCCAGCGCGAGCCGGAAATCTATGGCCGCACGCGTCTGGGTGACATCGACCGCGCACTCAAGGCACTGGGACGCGAACTGGGCCTCAAGGTCGAGACGTTCCAGTCCAACAGTGAAGGAGCGATCGTGGACCGAATCCAGCGGGCGCGCGGGCGCGCGGGGGCGTTGGTGATAAATCCGGCCGCCTATACCCACACTAGCGTGGCCATCCGCGACGCGATCACCGCCTGCGATCTGCCGACCGTCGAGGTCCATCTGTCCAACGTGTACGCGCGTGAGCCGTTTCGCCATCACTCGACCATCGCGGGCATCGTGGTTGGCCGGATCATGGGATTTGGCGCCGAGGGCTATCTGCTCGCACTTCGCGCGGCGAGGCGGATGATCGAGACGAAGCAGGGCGCTGCGGATGCCTAACCGCCGGACGCCGTTTGGCGTAACGCGAGACGGCGTGCGCCGTACTTCTAGAGCATCGATGGAACTGCGGGAACTTAAAGCTCTGCTCGCTCTGATGCGCGACTTCGGGCTGAGCGAGCTTGAAATCGAAGACAAAAAGGGCAAGGTGCGCCTGGTGCGCTCGGCCGGTTCCCTCGGTGAGCATCCGCCAGCCCCGGCCGGTCCGCCGAAGCTCGCCGTAGCGCGCGCGGCCGCGGCCAACGCGTCCGGCGCTGCCGGCGCTGCGGCGGCCAATACGCGGCCGGCGGCCGCGCCGGAGCTCGCTCCCGGTCATCGCTACGTGCAGAGCCCGATGGTGGGGACGTTTTACCGCGCCGCGTCGCCCGATTCCGATCCCTTCGTCGAGGAGGGCGACAGCGTGCGCAAGGGCCAGGCGCTCTGCATCATCGAGGCGATGAAGATGATGAACGAGATCGAAGCCGAGATTAGTGGTAAGCTGGTCAAGATCCTGTGCGACAATGGCCAGCCCATCGAATACGGGCAGCCCCTGATGATAATCGAGGCCGGCTGAGGCCGCGCCCGACGTAAGCGACCGCGCCATGTTCAAGAAACTGCTGGTAGCAAACCGCGGCACGATCGCAATCCGGATAATTCGCGCCTGCCGCGAACTGGACATCGCGACGCTGGCGGTCTATTCGACCGCCGACAAGGACGCGCTGCACGTGCGCATGGCCGACGAGGCGGTGTGCATCGGGCCCGCCGCGGCCGAAGACAGCTACCTCAACATCCCGTCGATCATCAGCACGGCGCTGACCTACGGCGCCGACGCGGTGCATCCCGGCTACGGCTTTCTCTCCGAGAACGGCGACTTCGCCGAGGCGTGCCGGCGCTCGGGTCTGCACTTCGTCGGCCCGCTGGCGCGCCATATTCGCCTCATGGGCGACAAGCCGCGCGCACGCCGCATCATGATACGCGCCGGCGT
>DATJXN010000026.1 GCA_035500095.1 Candidatus Binataceae bacterium | reverse complement strand
CACCGGCTTGTACAGGCTCCATCCGCGCATCATCGCGATCGCGCCGATTTTCGGATCCTCCTTGAGCTTGCGGTCCCATTCGTCCTCGGGCTGGCGCGCGCCGGTCATCAGCGGAATCGTCCGCGCAAGGTCGGCGCCGGCGGAGAAGGCCTTGTTGCCAGCGCCGGTGATGATCGCGGCGCGCACGTCGTCGTCTTCGGCCACGCGCTGCCATGCCTCGGCCATGCGCACGACGACTTCCGGGCTCATCGCGTTGTGGACTTCGGGACGGTTGATGGTCAGGTAGGCGATATGATCGCGGACCTCGAACAATAACGCTGGCATTGCTTGCTCCATTTGGCGGACGAATCTAATCATCGTATCTATCGGCATCGGCGGCGCGATGACAAGCGAGGCACGCCGTGAGATGGAAAGGTGCGCGTGAGCGGAGACTTGGAGGGCTCTCGCGCGGACGCTGTCAGCAAGCGGTACGGTCGAGGAAATGGAATGGGGGCGAAGACACACGCGATGAATGGTGGGCGTGCAGGCAGGCGATCGAGCCGCGCGTACACCGAAGTGCAGCTCAGGGCCCTGGCCGCGATGCTCGCGGCGGCGTTCACTCTTGTCGGCTGCTCGCACAGGGCCGACGGGGACCGCCTCGCCACGATACTCCAGATAAGGCCGGGGATGGTCGTGGCGGACGTCGGCGCGGGCTCCGGATGGATGACGGTGATGATGAGTGCGCTGGTGGGGCCCACCGGACGCGTTTATTCGACCGAGATCGATCCGCGCGAACTGGCCCGGATCCGCGGCGCGGTCGCCGCCGCGCATCTCGACAACGTTACAGTGATCCCGGCGACCGCCAGCGACACCGGATTACCCGCCGATTGCTGCGACGCGATCATCCTGCGCCGCGTCTATCATCATCTGACCGATCCCGCCGATACCGGCCGCAGTCTCTACCGCGCCCTGCGCCGGGGCGGCCAACTGGCCGTACTGGATTTCCGCCCCAGTTTTCTGACCGCGCCGTGGACGCCGAAGGGATTGCCGCCGAACCGCGAAGGACACGGCGTCAGTCCCGTGACCGTGATCGGTGAACTCGAACACGCGGGCTTCGAGTACGTGAAGATCGACGATCCGTGGCCGGGGAGCGCATTTCTGTCCAGCTTTTGCGTCGTGTTCAAGAAGGCGCCGCTGCTCGCCGCGCCGGGCAAATCCCCGCCCGACAACACGATCCATGGCGCGCCGAGCTATTGATAGGGTAGGTGTCGCACGGCCAAATGCGCTATTGAGCAGATGGGCGCCGGCCGCTCGAGGCGGCAGCGCGATCGAAACGGCGCGAGGCTTTGAACCGATGAATCCGGGAGACGGCGAAATTGGCGGCCGCTGCGCTCAGTGACCTCAAGGTGGTCGAATATGCCGCCATGGTCTCCGGGCCGATGTGCGGCAAGCTGTTCGCAGACCTCGGTGCGGAGGTCCTGAAACTCGAACCGCCCGGCCGCGGCGACGAAGCGCGAAGTCATCCGCCGTTCCCGGGCGACCTTCCGCATCCCGAAAAGAGCGGCCTCTTTCTCTATCTCAACACGAGCAAGAAGAGCGTGACGCTCGATCCCGCGACGGCAAGCGGCGCGGAAATTTTCAGGCGCCTCGTGCGCGAGGCCGACATTCTTATCGAGAACCATCCGCCCGGCTATTTGACGAGCCTCGGGCTCGGCTACGACGTCCTGCATGCGCTCAATCCGCGGCTCATCGTCACTTCGGTCACGCCCTTTGGCCAGACCGGCCCGTACGCCGGATGGAAGGGCTCGGACCTTATCGAATGGGCGATGAGCCTCACGGGCTACAACACCCCGACGCTGATCAACGATTTGGCGAGCGAGAATCCGTTGCGCGCGCCCGGCCGCCAGGCCGACATGATGGGCGCGACCACCGCGGCGGCCTCGACTATGATGGCGCTGATGCATCGCGAGGCCACGGGCGCCGGCCAGTGGATTGACGCCGCATGCTGGCAGGCGGTGGTCAATACGGCGAAGATCGAGATGATCGTTTACAGCTACGCCGGGATGCCGTACAGCCGGCTGCGCGCCAATGCCAAAGCGGGGCTCGAGCCCTCGCGATGCCGCGACGGATACGTTTACGTGCTGTGGGTGGTGGACTCGCACTTCGAAGCGCTGAAGGAACTGCTCGGCCATCCGCACGCGCTGGAGTCCGATCTGTTCAAGAGCACCGCGGCGCGCGCCGAGTACGACGACGTCGTGCGGCCGCTGATCCAGGAGGAGTTGCTCAAATACGACATGGATTGGCTGGTGCGCGAAGGGCAGAGAATCGGACTCCCCATCGGCCCCGTGCTGACCGTCGCCCAGGCCGCCGAACATCCGCATCTGGGCGCGCGCAATGCCTTCGTCGAGATCGATCATCCGGTCGCAGGGCGCTTTCGCTATCCGGGGCCGCTGGTGCGGATGAGCGCGACCCCGCCGGTTGCGCGCCGCGCGCCGCTGCTCGGCGAGCATAACGAGGAGATCCTGTGCGGGCGGCTGGGATACTCGCGCGAGGCACTCGCGGGACTTCGCGCCGCCGGCGTGATTTGACCCGGAGGGGGGGAGAACGATGGGCCGTCTGCCGCTTGAAGGAATACGGGTCACCGATTTCAGCTGGATCATCAACGGCCCGCAGATCGGCTTGTGGCTTGCGGCGATGGGCGCCGAGGTGATCAAGATCGAATCGCAGGTCTATCTCGATTTTTCGCGCCTCAACCCGTCGTTCATGGCCGCCGGCCTCTCGGGCGTGAACGACAACGGCTGCTACCACACGCTCAACTGCGGCAAAAAATCGATCAACCTCAACATCAAGACGCCGCGCGGCAAGGAACTCGCCTACGAACTCATCAAGCGAAGCGACTTCGTGCTGGAGTGTTATCCCGCGCCGCTCTCGCGCCGCCTCGGGCTTAGCTATGACGATCTCCGCGCGGTCAAACGCGACATCATCCTGATCTCGGTGTCGCTGCTGGGCAAAACCGGAACCGAACCCGCGGACTGGGTCGGATGGGGCCCGATGGCATGCTCGTTCATCGGCACCTTCGACGCGCAGGGCTACCCGGGTGGCGCGCCGCGCCATACCGGCGGCACCTGGCCGGACTATGCGATCGGCACCGCGGTGGTGTTTCACCTGCTCGCCGCGCTGCGTCATCGCGATCGCACGGGCGAAGGCCAATGGCTCGACGCCAGCATGGGCGAGACGGTTATCGGCGAGACGCCCGAGTGGTACATGGACTATTTCATGAACGGCCGCGATCGCCGGCAGTGGGCGAATCGCGACGACGTGATGGCGCCGCACAATACGTACCCGTGCGCGGGCGATGACAAGTGGATCGCGATCGCGGTGGGCAACGAGGCCGAATGGCGAGCGCTATGCGAGGTGATGGGCGGTCCGGCGTGGGCGCGCGACGCAAAATTCGCGGACCAATTCGCGCGCCGGCAAAATAGCGCCGCGCTCGACGATCATCTCGCCGAATGGACGCGCCGACATCCACATATCGCACTGGCCGAGCGCCTTCAGCGCGCGGGCGTCCCGGCCGGGCCGGTGCTCGACAGCGTCGAGATCCAGCAGGACCCCCATCTTTGGGAATGGGGCTACTGGTGGCAGCTCGAGCATCATACGGTCGGCAAGCGCACGATGCCGGGAATTCCGGCGAAGCTCGGCGGCGTGCCGCGCTACAACTACAATCCGCCGCCGGACCTGGGACAACACAATTTCGAGGTGTTCAACGGCATCCTCGGCCTCAAAAAAGAAGAAATTGCCGAGTTGATGGAATCGAAAGTGATTTACTGAGATGCCGAATAGTGTCCTGTCCCTGAAATGAGATGAATAAATTGTGGCCGCAGCCGTCTTGTTCCTCGAGGAGGTGGAGCATGCGGAGAGGGCGGCCGAAAGCGGAGTTGGTGTTGCGCGAAGCGGAGCGGAAGAGTCTGGAGTCGATGG
>DATJXN010000025.1 GCA_035500095.1 Candidatus Binataceae bacterium | reverse complement strand
CGGCTTGCGATGAGGGTGGCAGGCAGTGCAATTAAAGAGGCGCTTGTCTAACCCGGATCACCGAAGCGATGGGGTTCGGCGTCAGTCCATGGGTTTCCTGGTAGTAATGAAAGCTGGTCTGCATCACTATTTCCAAGACATTGATCGCAATCTAGTCAGTATGGAACGACCGGCTCCTTTCGTTTGTAGCCCTGCGCTACCTTTCTCCAACTCGCAGCGTAACCTACGATATCTGCGAATCGGAGCCGGTCGTTCCATACTGACTAGTCTAGAGACCGGGGTAAAAAGCGTGATGCAGAAATCGACAGAGCCGAATGCTGCGAGTCAAAATCGGGTGAACCAAAAAATGTATCCGCGCGCCGCGCTGGTCTTTCCTGAGCATTACGCCGAGGCCGCCGGAGTGCTGAGCCGCGCCTTCGTCAACGATCCGCTGATCAATGCGCTCTCACCTGAGCCGCGCGAGCCGGTTGAACGCGGCCGCCGGTTGACCGGGCTCTTCGAGGCAGTGCTGCGGCTCCAGCGCGCCGATGGACAGCCGGTGTTCGGCGTGTTCGAGGCCGGTCGCCTGATTGCCGCGGCGGTGGTCGAGGGAACGATGCATGCGTCGACGGGCGGTACGCTGGCGACGGCGCTGCCCAGCCTTCCGGCGATGGTGCGGGCGATAGGATGGGGCGGTGTGCGCCGGGCGATCCAGCTCCTCCAGACGCTCGTGCGCAATCATCCGCCGCGCCCGCACCTGTATCTCAATATTCTGGGCGTGGAGCCGTCATTCCAGGGACGCCATTGCGGGATTGCGATTCTCAGTCATCTGCGCGAGCTGGTCGAAATGCGCTCCGATCTCGACGGCGTCTACCTGGAGACGGCGACCGAGGCCAACGTCGCCTACTACACACGTCACGGCTACGAAGTGATCGGCGAGTTCTATCCGCTGGGATGCAGAATGTGGCGGATGTTTCAGGCGCGGCGCGACCGTTAGTCCGTCGCTGCGGCGCTAATTCGGCACTGCTACGCTAATCCTGCGCCGCGCCGCTCGAAGTGCGCGCTGGCTTGATCACCGTGATGACCAGTCCACCCGAGGTCCATCCGACGTCGAAGCCGACGCTGTCGCCTTCGCTCAGCAGTTCGATGCCTGGAAACCGGCCACCGAGCGGCGCGCCGGCGACTTCGACGAAGGGGAAGTTGAACGCGAACTCACGCCCCTGATGCGAACGCACGACGCCGCGGCCGCGGGCGCGGTCCAGGCGCAAAATCATCCCGCGATAGAAATTGCCCGGAAACCGTTCGGCATCGTACTCGTCGCTCATCGTGATCGCGCGGCCGGCTCAGCCGGGCTCGCTCAGCAGCTTATCGAGTCTGCCTGCGGCCTCCAGCGCGCGCAACTCGTCGTAGCCGCCGATTATCCTGCCGTTGATGAAAATCTCGGGGACCGTGCGCCGTCCGCCGGAGAGTTCGATCATCTTCTCGCGGAGCGCCGGATCGCCCGCAACGTCGATCTCTTCGAATGCGACGCCTTTGCTTTTCAGTAGCGATTTTGCACGGATGCAGTAGGGACAATATGACGTCGTGTAAACCTCGACCTTTGCCACTTAGCGGCCTCCGGCTTCATTTTCGGCCGGCCCGCCACGCTTGTAAAGGCGGGTCAGCCGCGCGGGCGAGACGCCGAGCAGGAAGGCGGCGCGGATGAACCACATCCGCAACGTCGTCGCCATCACGCCGCGCTCGCGCCATCGCCGCGCCGAGGTCGTGACGCAGGAGCGCAGGCAGGCGACGCGGCCGGCGCGCTTTAGCCGGCGCGCCAGGTCGAGGTCCTCGCACAGCTCGATATTGCGGTAGCGGCCGAGCTGCTCGAAGACCTCGCGGCGTACGAAGATCGCCTGGTCGCCGGTGGCCGTCCGGCTAAGGCGCGAACGCACGCTGATTAGCCGTCCCACAAGGCGGAGCAGCAGAGCGTCGTCGTCCAGGCGCACGTCGAAGCGGCCGCCGACCACCGACGGGTCGTCGAGCGCCGCAGCGATGTCGCTTGCGAAACTTTGCGGCACCAGCGTGTCGGCGTGGACGAACGCCAGCACGTCGCCATGGGCCGTCGCGGCGCCGGCGTTCATCTGACGGGCGAGACCGCGCGGCGCTACCATCAGCGTCGCGCATCGCGGTCGCGCCCGGTCGCGGCTGCGATCGGAACTTCCCCCGTCCACGACGATAACCTCGACGCCCGCTTCCGCGCCGGATGCGGCGGCGGCGATCGATTCCAGCGTGCGCACGATCGTGCGCTCCTCGTTGAGCATCGGGACGATCACGGAAAGCGCGTTCACTGCGGTGGTTCAGTGGGGGTATTTCAGGCGCGGCGATTGGGCGAGCGCGGATTTATGAGCGCGAGCGATTCATCGCCGGCCGGGAAATCGGCGACACGCACGGTGCGGCCCTCGATCGTCAGGCGGCCTGCCTGGAAAAGCTGAATCGCCCAGGGGTAGAGGCGATGCTCCTGCGCGCGGATGCGCTCGCTCAGGCTTTCTTCGGTGTCGCCGGGCATAACCGGCACGACCGCCTGCGCGATGATCGGGCCGTCGTCGACGCCCTCGCGCACGAAGAACACGGTGCATCCGCTGAAGCGGACGCCGTATTCCAGCGCCGCCTTTTGCGCGTGCACGCCGGGAAAGGCCGGCAGCAGCGCCGGATGGATGTTCATCACGCGATCCGGAAACGCGGACAGCATCACCGGCGACAACAGGCGCATGAAGCCGGCGCATACGACGAGCTCGACGCCGTGCTCGGTCAGCGCCGCGGCCAGCGCGCGGTCGAAATCCTCGCGCGAAGTGAAGCGGCGATGCTCGATGACGCGGGTCGGGACGCCATGCCGCCGGGCGCGCTCGAGACCCTGCACGTTCGCGCGGTTGGATATTACGAGGCGAATTTCGGCGCGCAGTTCGCCGCGCTCGACCGCGTCGATGATCGCCTGCAAGTTGGTGCCGGTGCCGGAGATAAGCACTCCCAATTTTACCGGCGCTCGCTCTGCCATCGCGCGCTCCTGGCTGCCGCCGCGGCCTGGCCGCCTAGAGCAGTCTGACTCCGCGCTTGCCGCGGCGCAGCTCGCCGACAAGATAAGCCCGAGTGCGCAGACCCCGCAAATGAGCGATAACGGCATCGGCCTGCCGCGCGGGCACCACCGCGATCATGCCGAGGCCGTTATTAAAGGTGCGATCCATTTCGGACCGGCCGATTCGTCCGAGCCGCGCAATCAGGTCGAAGATCGGCGGAACCGGCCAACTCCCGCGGCGCATTATCGCCTCGATTCCGGCCGGCAACACGCGCGGGAGATTTTCCAGGATCCCGCCGCCGGTAATGTTGGCGAGCCCGCGAATCGGAAAATGCTCGAACAGCGATGACGCGGCGGCGGCGTAAATTTTCGTCGGCCGCAGCAGTTCGTCGGCAAGCGTGCAGCCCAATTCCGCCACGCGCGCGTTGAGTTTCAGGCGCGCGCGCTCGAGCAGGACTCGCCGGGCGAGCGAGAAGCCGTTGGAATGAAGGCCGCTCGAAGCAAGGCCGATCAGCACGTCGCCCGGGCGGATGTGCTCGGGGCGCGGAATCGCGGCGCGCTCGGCCACGCCGACGGCGAAGCCGGCGATATCGTATTCGCCGGAGCGATAGAAGCCGGGCATCTGCGCCGTCTCGCCACCGACGAGGCTCATCCCGGCGAGCCTGCATCCGCGCGCGACTCCTTTCACCAGCGCCAGCGCGACCGCGCTCTTGAGCTTGCCGGTTGCGATGTAGTCGAGAAAGAACAACGGTCGCGCGGCGTGACACACGATGTCGTTGACGCACATCGCGACGCAGTCGATTCCGACCGTGTCGTGGCGCCCGGTCATGAATGCGATTTTGAGCTTCGTTCCGACGCCATCGGTCCCTGCGACCAGCACCGGCGAGCGCATCGCCCGCCCGCCGTTAAGCGCGACCAGCGCGCCGAACCCGCCGATCCCGCCCAGCACGTGCGGCCCGAGCGTCTTGCGCGCGAGCCGGCGCAGCATCGGCACCAGCCGCTCCTTGAGATCGATATCGACCCCGGCCGATTTGTAGCTGGGTCCGCGCGCCATTTAAGAGGCGCCCCTGCGGATTGCCAGGGCCGCCGCGCGCCAGGCGCTCTTGCCGTCCGGATAAATGACGAGACCTTCGCGGTAACGCACGAGGTCCATCCCGCTCAACATTTCGCGCAGTTCGTAGTGCGCGAGGAGAAAATCGGGGTTGCGCGGATGGCCGGTCGCCGCCTGGTCGATGAGAAAGGTGTCGAAGAGCATCGCGCCGCCCGGCCGCAGCGCGTCGATAAGCCTCGGCACCAGGGCGCGGTCCAGAAAGTTGAGATTGAGGATCGTATCGAAGCGGCCGCGCGGCAGGGGAAAGGTCGCGAGATCGGCGGTCAATGGCCATACCGGGAGTTTTTCGGCGTGTGCGATCGATTGCAGGATGCGAAGTCCAGGCTCGGCATAGTCGATCGCGACGACGTTGAAGCCCGCGCGCGCGAGCATCAGACTGTGCCGCCCGGTGCCGGCCGCTACGTCGAGAGCGAGGCCGCGCGGCAGAAGGTCAAGCATCCCGCCTACCGACGGCTCGGGCGGGCGCGGACCGGCGCTCGCGCGCTGGCGCTCTTCCCAATCGCGGCGCTTGTCCAGGGGGCTCAGTGCTCCGCCGTTCATGACACGCGCGCCAGGGTGAGGACGTCGACGCGCCGGGCGCCGGCCGCGTGCAGCACGCGCGCACATTCGTCGGCGGTCGCGCCGGTCGTCATCACGTCGTCAACCAGCAAAATCCGCCGGCCGGCTACGCGCGTGGGGCGGAGCACGGCGAACGCATTGCGGACGTTGCGCACGCGTTGCGCGCGGTCACGGGCGGTCTGCGGCGGCGTCGAGCGGATGCGCGCGAGCGTCGCAGCGTCGAGCGGGCATTTGAGGCGGCGGGCGAGCGCCGCGCCCAAAAGTGCGGCCTGATTGAAACCGCGCCATCGAAGCCGCCTGCGATGGAGCGGCACGGGAATAACAAGGTCGTAGGCGCCGGCGTCAATCGGTGGCGCGGCGTCAATATATTCTGCCAGCGCGCGACCCGTCGATTGGTCGAGGCCGTACTTGTGCCTTCTGAGCAGCGTTGCGAACGCGCTCGATCCGCCGCCCGCGAAATCGGTTCCGCTGGCGCGGTACCGCGTGATCGCGCGGGCTGAATCGAAAGCCGGCGGTGCCTCACGGCAACGACCGCAGCGCCCGTCCTCGCCGGTATTGAGCGAAGCACCGCAGATTTGGCAAAGCGGAGGGCGCGGCGGCCCGATCGCGGCCAGGCAGGGCGCACAGATGCAGCGCTTCGCGTCGATCGGCATGCTCGCATCGCACGCCGCGCATCGCTGCGGAAAGAGAAGGTTGAGCAGGTAATGCAGCATGGCCCCGTTTCTATTGATGAAGCCTCCGGCTCGGTAACTCAAGCGCACCCCGGTCAATTTAAGCCGCAGATCGATCTCGCGTGGCGCCCGATCCTGTGGACGGGAGCCACGGCGGCGCTTAGGCGAGGGCGATCCGTAGCGGCCCGTCTTGTGGTATAGGGAAAACATGAAAAGGCCACTTGATGGAATAAGAGTCATCGACTGGACCATTTGGCAACAGGGGCCGTACTCGACCGCGCTGCTGGGCGACCTGGGCGCCGAGGTAATCAAGCTGGAAACGCTCGACGGCGATCCGGGCCGTGCGATATTCGCAGTGTCGGGCGCGACCACCGCGCGCAACGGCAAGAACTTCTACTTCGAAGCCAACAACCGCCACAAAAAGAGCATCACGCTCGACCTAAAGAAGCCCGAGGCGCGCGAGGTTGTATATCAACTCGTGGCCAAGAGCGACGTCTTTGTCCAGAACTACCGCAAGGGCGTCGCCCAGCGTCTCGGTCTCGACTACCAGACGCTGCGTGAGAAGAACCCGCGGCTCATCTATGCGACCGCCTCGGGCTACGGCCCGGAAGGGCCCGACAGCGGCGAGCCATCATTCGACTATCTCGCGCAGTCGCGCTCGGGCGTGATGCACATCGCGGGAATCGACGGCGACGAGCCGGTGTACCTGTTCGGCGGCGTGGCCGACCAGATGGGTGCGATCATGTTGTCGTACGGCGTGATCACGGCGCTGCTCGCGCGCGAGCGCTACGGCGTCGGGCAGGAGGTTAACGCCTCGCACTTGGGCTCCATGATCGCGCTGCAGGGGCTGAACCTCGCGTGCCGCAACATCATGGGCACAGAGTTCCGCCGCAACACCCGCGAGAACGCCTTCAACCCGCTGTGGAACCACTACCGATGCGCCGACGGCAAGTGGCTGACGCTCGGGATGCTGCAGGCCGATCGCTACTGGAAGGATCTGTGCAACACGCTCGGCCTGCCCGAGCTGATCGAGGATCCGCGCTTCAAGGACATCAGCGTGCGCGGCAAGCATTGCAAAGAGCTGGTTGCGATCTTCGACAAGGTGTTCATGACCAAACCCCGCGACGAGTGGATGAAACTGCTGAAGGCGGGCGGTGACTTCATCTACACGGTCGTCAATCGAGTATCCGACCTGCCCGACGATTCCCAGGTGCTGGCCAACGACTACGTCGTTGACTACGAACATCCGGGGCTCGGCGCGATGAAGCTGGTCGGGTTCCCGGTCAAGCTCAGCCAAACGCCGGCCAATCCGCGCGGCCACGCGCCCGAACTGGGCGAACATACCGAGACGCTGCTCACCGAGATGCTCGGCTATAGCTGGGAGGACGTGGCGCGCCTCAAAGAGGCGGGTGTAATCTGAATACAAGGCGGCGCGCCCGCCGGTGCCGCGCACGGGAGGAAGGACTATGCCGGCGATTACCGGAACCGTCGAGGATCGCGAGCAGATTCGCGAGCTGTATGCCCGTTACGCGTTGTACATCGATTCGAGCAAGTTCGAGGAGTGGGTCAACTGCTTCACCGATGACGGCGTTTTCGAAAGTCCGTCGCTCGGCAAGCACGCCGGCCATGACGCGCTGCGCAAGTTCTGCGCGTCGTACAAGGAGTCTTGGGCGGGCGCGCAGGTGCGGCACATGATGGTGAACGTGAGCTTCGACGTTCACGGCGATCACGCTCACGGCACCTGCAATCTGATCTATTTCCACATCAAGGGCGGCAAGACCGAGCTGACTGCGGTCGGCGGTTATCGCGACGAACTGCGCAGGGTCAACGGCGACTGGCGCTTTGCCCATCGGAAGGTTTACGTCGATAAATAGATTGCGCGACCGGCCCTAGCCGCGGCGGGTCGGTTCCCTGAGCGCGCTTTCGAGATCGCGCGGAAGCGGCGACCGCACTCGCGCCGGCCCCGAGATCGGCGAGCGAAATTCGATTTCCGTCAGATGAAGCCAGAAACGGCCCTTCGCGAGCGCGTCGAGCGGCGGTCCGCCGTAAAGCGTGTCGCCGGCAATCGGATGCCCGGCCTCGGCCAGATGGACGCGAATCTGATGGCGCATTCCGGTGCGCGGACGCGCCACGACCAGGGTGAAGTTCCCGAAGCGCCTTATCGGCTCAACCTCGGTTGCGGCGGGGCGGGCGCGCGCTGATGAAGCCGCGAGCATGCGGCGAGCGTTGCGCGGATCATGCGCGATCGGTGTTTTAATTTCAAGTGATTTTTTAAGATTTCCCGCGACCAGTGACTGGTAAACGCGGCGGATACGTCCGGCGCGAATCGCTTCGCGGAGCGCCGCGAACGCGTCACGCTGAAGCGCGACAATCAGTGCGCCCGAAGTGCCATTGTCGAGACGATGCACGAGGCCGCCCTCTCGCGGATCGTCGCCCGACGCGCGAGCTTCCGGAAATTGAGCGACGACTCCGTTCATCACCGTGCCCCGTTCGCCCGGACGCAGGGGATGACACGCCATCGGCGCCGGCTTGTTGACCACCAGCATCGCGGGATCGCGAAACAGAATTTCAATTTTTACTTGAGCGTCGGGGGCGAGCGCGGGCAGCTCCGGGGCCTCGCCGATTTCTACCGTGTCGCCGCTGCCGACCATTTCGCCTTTGCGCAGGATACGGCCGTTAACACGAACCATCCCGCCCGCGAGCATCTCGCGCGCGGCGCGGCGCGACGGCGCCCAGCCAAGGCGCACGAGGTAATGGTCGAGGCGCTCGGGCGCGTCGGCGGGCATCAATTCGGAGCTAGCCGCAGCCGTACCCAGCCGTCGATTTTCGCCGCGAAGCCGGCAAAAGGGTCTTCGTTGGGCGTGGGCTTGAAGAAACACTTGCGCATGTAGTCGAGCGCGCCCGAGTAGTTCTCGAAGCTGCGGCTCAACTCTTCGAACATCAGGAAGCCCGGCCGATAGAGCGCGACGTCGAGTTCGGAGACGGTCTGGTAAGAGCGCTTGCCCTCCTCGAAATAGTAATCGAGGTAGCCGCTGCGCTCGACGAAGCTGCGGAAGAGGCCTGACATGAAGAGCGTATAATCGCCGACGTACTTGCGTAACTCGCGTTCGCCGATGACGCGCCGGCGAGTTTGCGGCGCGCCGGTCTGCGAGACGAGCATCTCGACCACGCTGGTCAGCCGACGGCCCTCGGCGTCGCGCAGCGCAAGCCATCGGCCGGCCGTGCTGAAATCGGTCAGCACCGACGCGACGTAGTCAACTACCTGCTGATCGGCGAGTCCGAGCTGGCCGAAGCTGGTGCGCGTCATTGCAAGAAAGAAGTCTTTCAGACGTTTGATGGAAGAGGGATCGGGAAGCATGCTCCACTCCCAGGCGAGGGCCGCCGGGGCGTTTCGCCCCCGACGGGACGATTTAACAAAGACTTTATCAGAACAGTTTTTACGTTGCGATCCGGTTTCCGAAAAAGGGTGGACCACCTGGCCGAAGAAGATGAAAATCGACGGCCGAAATCGTCGCGGCCTTTTGCAAAGAAGACTTGTTAGTGGGGCACTGGAGTGCGGATGCCCCCGGGCGTCGGCGGTCTCATTGGCACTCTGGGTGCGGGAGTGAGAATCGTGCGAGGCGTGAAAGGACGATTATAGGCGGGGAACTGTTTCCACGCAGCAAACAGCAGCAGCGCCATCACGATCGCGATGACCAGGATATCGACGAATCCGATCCGCGTCGCTCCGCGATATGCCCGGCGAAGGCGCCGCCTCATCCGGCACTCGCTCGAAGCTTTGCCGAGCGCGCTGCGGCGCCCTGCGCGCTCGCCGGCAATCCAAACAGTCCGCGCAGCTCGCGCCCCGTAAGCGACCCGGCGGCCCCCGCGACCTTGAGCGGCGGCCCCGCCGCGACCACGCGTCCGCCGTCTTCGCCGCCGCCCGGGCCTAGATCGATCACGTAGTCGGCGTGCGCGATGAACTCGAGATGATGCTCGATCACGATCAGCGTGTTGCCGTCAGTCACGAGGCGCCCGAATACGCGCAGCAACTGGCGGATATCGGCGGAGCTGAGGCCGGTGGTCGGTTCGTCGAGCAGAAAGACGCGGCCCTGAAGCTTGCCGTCGTCGCCCGCCGGCAGCGGTTCGAGGTCGGCGAGCAGAAAGCGCGCGAGCTTCAGGCGCTGCGCCTCGCCACCCGATAGCGTCGAAGTCGCCTGCCCGAGGCACAGGTAACCGAGGCCGACCGAGCTCAGCGCCTCGAGCCGCCGCGTCACTGCCGGCGACTTGGCGAAGAAACCGCGCGCCTCATCGACGGTGAGCGCCAGCACCTCGTTGACGTTGCGGCCCTGGTAGCGGATGGCCAGGATATGGCTCTGGAAGCGGCGGCCGTCGCACGCGTCGCATTGCACTTCGAGATCGGCCATGAAGTGCATCTCGATCGTCACGGTGCCGGTGCCGTGGCATTTCTCGCATCGTCCGCCGTCGACGTTGAAGGAGAAATGGCGGGCCTGGATACCGAGGCGGCGCGCCTCGTTGCTTTGCGCGAACAGGCGGCGGATGTCGTCGTAGATTTTGAGATAGGTCGCGGGATTGGAGCGCAGCGAGCGCGCCGGCAGTTCCTGGCCCATGTGGACCATCTCGCCGATCAGTTCGAGGCCTTCGATCCGGTCGCAGGCGCCGACGTCGCTCACGGGCTCGCCGCGCCGGCGCAGATAGTTGTTGTAGAGCACATCCTCGATCAACGTGGATTTCCCCGAGCCCGAGACCCCGGTGATACAGACCATCCGTCCGAGCGGAATTCGCAGGTCGAGATTCTTGAGGTTGTGCTCGCGCGCGCCGACGATCCTGAGCGCCGGGTCGCGACGGTTAAAGCGCCGCTCGCGGGAGAGCGTGCGCATCAGGATCACCCGCCCCGGCGTCGCTCCGTTCGCATTGGCGCCCGCCTTCGCGCCGTTAGCGTCTTTTTTGCGCCCGCGCGCACGTGCGCCGGCGCGAATCAGGCTGCCGCCGTCGCGGCCGCCGCCGGGTCCGAGTTCGACCGTGAAGTCGGCGCCGGCGATCATCATCGGATCGTGCTCGACCACCACCACGGTATTGCCGAGGTCGCGCAGATGGCGCAGCACGCCGAGCAATCGGCGAACGTCGCCGGCGTGTAATCCCACGGTCGGCTCGTCGAGCGCGTACATCGTGGCCGTCAGCAGGCTGCCGAGCGCGCTTGCGAGATGGATACGCTGGGCCTCGCCGCCCGAGAGCGTGCGCGCCTGGCGTTCGACCGTCAGGTAGCCAAGCCCGACTTCGTCGAGGTAGCCGACGCGGCTTTTGAGCTCGCGCAGCACAGCGCCGGCGCGCTCTGCCGCGCGCGGCTGATCGCCGATTTGCTTAAGCCACTGTTTGAGTTCGCGTACCGCGAGCTGTCCGGCTTCCGCGATCGTCATCCCGTCCACGCGCACGTTGAGCGCCTCGGGCTTGAGCTTCGCGCCGGCGCAGGCGGGGCAGGGGACGAAACGGCGATAGCGGGCGAGCAGGATACGGACGTGGGTCTTGTAACGCCGCTTTTCCATCCACCGGAAAAATCCGCGCACGCCCGGCCATCGCTCCCAGTCGTCGCCGTGCGAGTTTTCGCCGGCGCTGCCGCGCGGCTCGCCGTCGAGCAGCCAGGTGCGCTCGGTATCGGTCATCTCGCGAAATGGCACTGCGGTACGCACCCGGGCGCGGCGCGCGCACTTGAGCATCCAGGTCTTCATTTCGACGTAGGCAGGCGTTCGCCAGGGCGCGATCAGGCCCTGGCGTAGCGAAAGTCCCGGGTCGGGGATGACCTTTTCAAGGTCGAGCTCGACCGTGCGTCCGAAGCCTTCGCATTCGGGGCACGCGCCGATCGGACTGTTGGCGGAGAACAGCGCCGGCGTAGGTTCCGGAAAAAGCGTGCCGCAGCGCGAGCAATTGAAGCGGCGATCGAAGGCAGCCTCCGCTACCGGCACTATCCGCCCGTTGTCGCGCACTACGCTGACCACGCGGGCGCGCCCGCCGCCGAGATAAAAGGCTTTCTCCAGTGCTTCGCGCACGCGCGCAGGAGCGTCGGCGGAATCGTTCGCGACGCGGTCCGTTACGACCATCAGCGGCCGCCCGCCAGCAACCGCGCCGTCGCCGTTGCGGGCGGCGGGCGACGCGGAGGGCGGGGCGCTGCGGGCTCCACCGGCGGTTCCGTTCGCATAAGACGGAGAATTACCGGACTCGGTATCCGCGACTGCTTCCGGCGCGGTATCGGGCCCGGCGTCAACGGCTACGCTACTTGCGAAATTTTGCGTCCCGTCGGACGCGGCGTCGCGCACGACGCCTTGGACCTCGCGCGCCAGCAGCTCGGCGGTTTCGACGATCGCGCCCTCGACGAAAAGCCGATGGTACCCATTCTGCGCCAGGAACTCGCAGGCCGCCGCGGCCGAGCGTGAGCCGGGGTCGAAGGGCGCGAGATACAGGCGCATCCCGGGCTCGGCGAGCGCATAGGCCGCGGCGCTCTCGACCGTGTCGCGTGTAACCTCGCCGCCGCATCGGGGGCAGATGGTCCGTCCGAGCGTCGCGAACAGCAGCCGCAGGTAGTCGCTTATCTCGGTTACCGTGCCGACGGTCGAACGGGCGTTCTTGATCGTGTTTTTCTGGCGCAGCGCGAGGGCGGGCGGGATTTCGGAAATCGAGTCCACGTCCGGCCGATCCATCCGCTGCAGGAACAGCCGGGCATAAGTCGAGAGGCTCTGTACGAAGCGCCGCTGGCCTTCCGCGTAGAGAGTGTCGAAAACCAGGCTTGATTTGCCCGACCCCGACACTCCGGTGACCACAATCAACCGGTTGTGCGGCAAGTCAAGCGAGATGCCTTTGAGATTGTGGGTACGCGCCCCGCGGATACTGATGGTGCGCTCAGGGCCGCTCAATGCTCTTTCTCTGGTTCCCTGTTTTCAGCTGTGACGTAAGGCCGGCGGCGGCCTCGGGTTACCGCGGGTCGGCCAGGGAACGGGCTTTCTTGCGCCGCTCACCCGGGTATTCCTTGGCCACTTTGGTGTAAAGCTCGGCCAGCCTGATGTCGAAGGCGCCCTGCAGCCGCGCGGTTTTTTCATGGCGCTCGGCCGCCGGCAGGTCTCGCAGCCGTGCGAGGTCGTCTTCGAGCTTGTGCATCAGGCGATTACGTTCGAGAAGATATTCGTAGCCGTTCATAGGCGACTCCGGACGAATTCCAAAGACTAGGATTATAGGTTAACCTTCCGGTGCCCGACAACCGACTCTGATTATTCGGGACATCGAGTGCGCGCGCTTCGTCGAGCTACATCGCTTCCGCCGGCTCCTCCCGTACTTCAAGGATGGGATGATCCCACGCTGTGTCACGGCTTTCTCGGCCGCGAGGGAGGCACCAGCCGCGGTCCATATGCTTCCTTGAATCTCTCGTATTGGGTCGGCGACCACTCGCGGGCCGTTGACGTCAACTGGCAGCGCGCGCGCCGCCTGATGCCGCCTGGGGTGCGTTTCTCCCAGCTGAAACAGGTCCACGGCAAAGCAATCCAGGTGATCGGCCCTCGCGCCGAGGCCGATCCGCGTCCGGAAGCCGACGGGTTGGTCACCGCGATGACCGGTGTCGTGCTCTGCATCTTTACCGCCGATTGCGTGCCCGTCCTGCTTGCCGACACCGAGAGCGGCGTGATGGGGGCGCTGCATGCCGGATGGCGCGGGGCGCTGGCCGGGATAGCAGGGGCGGGGGTGCGTGCGATGGTGCGGCAAGGCGCACGCGCGGGCGCGGTTCGCGCGCTGCTCGGTCCCTCGATCGGGCCGTGCTGCTACGAAGTTGACATCGAGCTCGCGCGCCGCTTCGAGCGCAGCTTCCAACGCGCTCGCGCCCATGTCCATCCGAGCGATCGCGCTGGCAAGGCCTATCTCGATCTCCGCAGTATCGTTGCCGACCAGCTTGCCGCGGCAGGTCTCGAGCGCGAGAGAATCGCGAACGTCGGGCTGTGCGCCAGGTGCGAATCGGAGCGCTACTTTTCGCGCCGTGCGGCGGGGGGCGCCGTCACCGGCCTGCAGCTCAGCTTCATAGGACGCTTCCCCTAACTAATTTCCGGTGCAAAAGTGATTTTCCCGGTTGAGGGCGTAGCTTCGCGCGGAAACGCGCGAAGCACAATCGGGGCTGTTCAGGGTTTCGCCGCAGTGATCAGGACCCAGAGATTATTGCTGAGCACGCCCCAGCCAACCCAGCGCTTGATTCCGTTCATGCCGCGATAGCGACAGCGGCGTAAACCGTCGCGCCGTTTGAGGACGCTGAT
>DATJXN010000024.1 GCA_035500095.1 Candidatus Binataceae bacterium | reverse complement strand
GGTTCCCACCCGGCCGGAGCCTACTGTCCAACCGATTCTCATGCCGGATCGCTCGGTAATTCGGAACGCTTCAGCCTTGCCGCGGGTTCTGTGCTACGGTGACGAGCGGCGGCCACCCTCCGGCCGCCATTCGCGCCGGTTATGGAGATCCGAAGACGCGCTGCCGACCGTACTGGAGCCTTCCGAATCGGGCCGTTGTCTTGCTGGGCCGCTATCGCACTCTGCGCGGCGCTTGCAGCCGTTCTGACGCTGCCGCCCCGCGCCCGCCCTGCCCTTCACGCCCGTAAGAACACATGCGCGGCCGAAAACCGGGCGTCGCGGATCGAGTCGATTCCCACGGCGCTCGCCGGACGGCTGATACCGGTGTTCGGTTCGCTTCCACCGCGGGCGCTTTGCCGTAATGCGCATTGGCAATGGGCGGACCTGAGCCAACAATGGTTCGCCGGCGCCGACTGCACCGACGCCCAGCTACAGAGCGCGAAGCTTATAGGCACCAACTTCAGGGGCGCGAATCTGAGCGGCGCGCAAATGCAGGATGCGATGATGTGGTTTGTGGACCTCGATTCGGCGCGCCTGCAGAAGGCCAACCTGAGACATGCCGATCTGGCGCGAGGCTCTCTGCGTCAGGCCAGCCTCGAGGGCGCCGATCTGCGGAACGCGGTCCTTAAGGCTGCCAACCTGACGCAGGCCAATCTGCTCGGCGCAAGGATGACCAACGCCAATCTGACTGGCGCCAACCTTCAGAACGCCATCCTGACCGGCCTGGTAATGGACGGAGTGAACTTCACCCGCGCCAATCTCTCGGGCGCGGACTTAAGCCGCGCCGATCTGCGCAACGCCGTCGGTCTGAGTCCAGCGCAGCTCAAGCTCGCCAATATCGACGCGGAAACCCGGTTGCCGGCAGGGATGTCCGTCTTGCTCGATGCGCCGGCGGGCCGATGACCGGGCGATCCGCTTCCGCGATGAAAACCCGGCCTGCTACGATTCAGGCGGGTCCGCCGGGCGCAGAGCGCCGGCACAATGTACCCTGGGATTCTCGCGGCCGTCCGGCCTCGCACCTGGT
This sequence comes from Candidatus Binataceae bacterium, assembly GCA_035500095.1. Taxonomy (NCBI): domain Bacteria; phylum Candidatus Binatota; class Binatia (SeqCode); order Binatales (SeqCode); family Binataceae (SeqCode); species Binataceae bacterium (SeqCode). The sequence goes on along the minus strand of DATJXN010000024.1, from coordinate 16,837 downwards.
CCGACCGCCGATGGTGCTCGAACCAACAGAGGGAGAATTATTGATGAAGACTCGTGAACGGAAATCTGGCGAGCATTGGACCACGGTTGTGCTGGCAATCTGCGGGGGGTTCTTCGGCGCGATGCTTTGGGGGCAGCTTTTTGCGCCCCGCAGCGTCGTGGCCGCCGAGACCCAGCGGAGCAAGACGATCACCGCCGATCGCATTGTCGTGCAGGAGGTGCAGGTCGTCGACTCCTCGGGCCGTCAGCGCGCGGTGATGAACGTGACGCCCGACGATCTCGCGCGGCTTAGTTTCCTCACCACCACGGGCAAGCGCAGGCTTGCGATGGGCGTGCTCGCGGACGGCGAATCGGCGGTCGGGATGTACGACGCGCAGGGCCGTGTGCGTATCGGTCTCAACGTGCCGCTCGACGACTCGGCGAGCATCCACCTGGTTGACAAGGGCGGACGCAATCGCGCGAATTTCGTGCAATTGCCCAATGGCAACGCAAGTTTCGAAATTTTCAGCGAGGATGGCCGCCTGCTATGGAGCGCGCCCACTTCGGGAGCGTCGAACTCGGCGAGCACGCAGCCTCCCCAGGCGCCTTTGCGCGAGGCAGCGCGCTGACCAGCGCGACGATTCATTCCAAACAAGGAGAATAGTTCCAATGGGCAGTCCAGAGCTTCAGCTGGTGTTAGAGCAACAGCGCCAATTCGCGCAGCAATTCTCGAAGGCCAGGACGCCGCAGGAGATGCGCGCGATGATGGCCGCGGGATTCTCCGCATTTCCGAGCGCCAATGAAGTGAAGTGCGAACCGGTGAACGCCAACGGCGTCAAAGCCGAGTGGATAACCGCGAGCAATGCGGCGCCCGATCGGGTCATCCTCTATCTCCACGGCGGCGGTTACATAATGGGCTCGATCGAAACCCATCGCGAGCTTGCGGCGCGTCTTTCCAAAGCAGCCAAGGCGCGGGTCCTGCTCATCGACTATCGCCTTGCGCCAGAAAACCCCTTCCCGGCCGCAGTGGATGATTCGATGACGTCATACCGATGGTTGCTCGCGCAGGGCTGCAAGCCCGAGCGAATCGTAGTTGGCGGCGATTCGGCAGGTGGCGGCCTCGCGGTGTCCACGCTTGTCGCGCTACGCGACGTCGGCGCGCCCGCGCCGGCCGCGGGCGTGTGCCTTTCGCCGTGGGTCGATTTCGAAGCGGAAGGCGAATCGATGAGCAGCCGGGCGGCGCAGGACCTGATCGTGTCGCGCGACATGATCGTAAAGCTAGCCAAGCTGTACGTCGGCGAAAAAGGAAACCTGCGCGAGCCGCTGGCCGCGCCGCTCAACGCCTCGCTCGAGGGTCTCCCGCCGCTGTTCATCCAGGTCGGCGATGCCGAGGTCTTGCTCGACGATTCGACCCGCCTGGCCGACCGCGCCGAGGAAGCGGGCGTGGACGTCGCTCTGCAAATCTGGGAAGAGATGCCGCACGTGTGGCATTTGGCCGCGCCGGTCCTGCCCGAGGGTCAGCAGGCGATCGAGAAGATCGGCGAGTTCGTGCTCAAGCGCGTGCCATAGTTCGCCTGGAACGGTTCCCGCCGTCCGCACCCGGCGTCATGGCGCTGCCTTCAGGCGGCGCCGGGGCATTTCGTCTCATGGTTACTGCCAGGGCACCACAGCCTTGCGCACCGGATGGTCCACCGGGAGTTCGCAAAAACCGTCGGCCTCGATATGCAGCGCGCGATTGAAGCGCGCGCGCAGGTTCTCGAAGGCGATCATCGTGGTCAGTTCGACGATTTGCGCGGTGTTAAAGTATTGCTTTAACTCGGCAAAAACGGATTCCGTGACCTCTGCCGGGTTCTGCGTCATCCCCTCGGCGTAGCGCAGGATGGTCTTTTCCAGCGGACTGAAGTGCGCGCTCTTCTCGAAGGTCGCGAGATCGGCGAGCTGCGCATCCGTGATCCCTTGTTCTCTGCCAACGGCAGAGTTGATGTCCACTCAAAAGGGGCATCCGGCGATCTGCGCCGTGCGTACGCATGCGAGCGTTTTGAGCCGCGGCTCGACTCCCTGCGCTCGCCCCAGCGCTGCGCCCAGCGCCGAGTAGGCCTCCGCTATTTCCGGACAGTGGGCGAACGCGGTCAGCGGAATCGTGACCCGCCCGAGCAGCTCCGCGGTCTTCCGATAGATCTTTTGTACGCCGGGCGCCGCCTCTTCCAGCGTAACTCCCTTGATGCGCATAACGTTACCTCTATCCGTTGCAGGTCTTTATAGCGAGCCGGGCTGCACGATCAAACCCGCCGAGGCGAAGAACGCCTGATTTTCCGCAATCACCTCGTTTCGATCGCTCCCGCCGCGTACGTCACCGCCGCATACGACGTCAGCAGGTCGGCGCGGCTTTGAATCAGCGTATAGCGCGCCCCGGCGAGATCGCGCTGGGCGGTCAGCAATTCGACGATCGTGCTGAGGCCCTGGCGGTAGGTCTCGAGGTTGGCGTCGTAGGCCTCCTGCGCCGCTGCCACCAGCGCCTGCCCGTACGAGTATTTCTTCAGCGACGACTGGAACTCGTAGTACGCGCGCCACATCTCGGCGATCGCGCCGATTTCCGCCGAGCGAACGCCTGCGCGGGCGGCGGCGTCCTCCGCCTCGGACGCGCGCACGTCGTTGAGCCGTTTGAATCCCGTGAATACGTCCCATTGCAGCGTCACGAGCGCCGAATATTGAGGCTGATTGGCCCACGCGGTCGGCGGGCCGAAAAACGTATAGCGCCAGATGAGCTGACCGTAATTCGCCGTCAGATCGACGGTCGGATACCACGCCGCCTTGGCCAGTGCGACCCGCGCCTCGCTCGCGCGCAGCCCCGCGACCTTTGCCGCGAGGTCCGGGCGCTGCCTTACCGTGGCCGCGATCAGATCTTCGATCTGACCGCTGAGCCTCGTCGGTACCGGCAACGCCTCAAGACTCGCGACCTCGATCGGCTGGTCGGCCGGGATGCCGATCGCGGCGGCCAGGGCGGCCTCGGCGTCGTGCACCAGGAGCTCGGCGTTGGCGACGTCGTATTGCGATTGCGAGACGCGCTCCCTGGCCAGCAGAAGCGCGGGCTCGGTCGCAAGCCCGAGATTGACGCGCTGCTGAACCGCGTCGAAGTCCGAGCCCGCGAGCTCGAGGTTCTGGCGCGCCGCGACGACCGCGGCCTTCGAGGCGCATAGCGCGTAGTAGGCGCGCTGCACCGCGAAGACCACGTCCTGCATCTTGCGGTCGAAACTGAAGTTGGCGACGGCCAGCGCCTGGCGCGCAGCCTCGGCGCTGGAGCTGCGCCGTCCGAAATCGAGCAGCGTGTAGGTCGTCTGCACCAGCGGCTGCGCCTGCCACACCTTGTATTGGGCGGCTATGCCCCCGGGCAGCGGGAACAGCGTTCGTGTGTATCCGTTGGCCGAATTGGCGCTCACCAGCGGATAGTATGGCGCGCGCGCAGCGCCGAAGTTCGCTGCCGCCTGGCGCGCCGACTCCCATGCGAAGCGCGTATCCGGGTTCTCACGCAGGGCAAGGTCGAGCAGAGCGGGCAGATCGTACGGCTCGCCCTGCTGATGCGCGGGTTTTTGTCCGGAAGGTTGCGCCGGCGCGGCCGTGGTGGCCGGGGGTGGCGGACGGTTGTCGCTCGGTACGCGGTAGTCGCTCGCCGAGGCGGGCGATGGGGTCCACGGGCGTTCCGCGCTCTGCGGGGCCCAGCGGTCCGGATTGACCTCGGGCTGCTCGGCCATCCGCGCGCATCCCGCCAGAGCCGCGACGATGCCGACACCGATGCAGAAGCCCGGGGCGCGTTTGAGACGGCTGGAAATATGCATACTGCGATTTGACTCCGGTTGCATTTGCGAACAATCTTACCCGTATCTTTTGCAGCGGAAGCATCCAAGCGGAATTCCATCCGCGGCAAGCGCGTGGATGCACAGGGGCGGCGCGCCAAATCCGGCGGCCGCACGAGGACTCGGAACATGGCAACTTCCAGGACCGCCGTCAGGACCCAGCCCAGGATCATCAAGACCGCCGAGATTGCCGATCCGCGGCGCGCCGCCGCGCTGGATCCGCATTACAACTGGAAGCGCGCGCTGCCCGCGCCCGGACAACGCGCCGTCGACTTCGAGGAACGGATCGACTTTCGCCGCCTCCACGAATATCGCCTGGCGCGCGCGCGTCAGGCGCTCGGCCATTCGGGGCTCGGCGCGATGCTCTGCTTCGACACCAACAACATCCGCTACCTGACCAGCACCGTGATCGGCGAGTGGGCGCGCGACAAGATGATTCGCTTCGCCCTGCTCGCCGGCGACGGCGAGCCCTACGTCTGGGATTTCGGCTCGGCCGTGAAGCATCATCAGCTTTACGCGCCGTGGCTTCAGCACGACCATTGCCGAGCCGGGATGCCGGGGCTCCGCGGCGCCATACCGCCCGAGGCGGGCCTGCTGCGGATGCATGCGGAAGAAATCAGGGCGCTGCTCAAGGAGCAGGGTGTCGAGCGGATGCCGCTTGGGCTTGACCTGGTGGAGCCGGCGATGCTGTTCGAGCTGCAGCGCGCGGGACTGGAAATACGCGACTGCCAGCAGGTGATGCTGGAGGCGCGCGAGCTCAAGAGCATCGACGAGATCATGCTGCTCAACACCGCTGCCGCGATGGTGGACGGCGTTTATCACATGCTGTGGGAGCGGCTTAAGCCGGGTGTGCGCGAATCGGACCTGGTCGCCGAGGCCAACCGGATGCTCTATCAGCTCGGCTCCGACGACGTCGAGGCGATAAACGCGATCAGCGGCGAGCGCTGCAGCCCTCATCCGCACAACTTCACTGATCGCATCATCCGGCCCGGCGACCAGGCCTTCTTCGACATCATCCAGTCGTACACGGGCTACCGCACCTGCTACTACCGCACTTTCAACGTCGGCCGCGCCACGCCGGCCCAGCGCGACGCCTACAGGCAGGCGCGCGAGTGGATGGATCGCACGATGGCGCTGGTCAAACCCGGAGCCGGCAGCGACGAAGTCGCCAAGGCGCTTCCCAAAGCGCAGGAGTTCGGCTTTGAAAGCGAGCTCGCCGCCTTCGGCCTGCAGTTCGCGCACGGGCTCGGCCTCGCGCTCCATGAGCGTCCGCTTATCAGCCGGCTAAACTCGCTCAAGGCGCCCGCGGAGATCAAGGCCGGCATGGTGTTCGCGCTGGAGACCTATTGCCCGGCGAGCGACGGATTCTCGGCGGCGCGGATCGAAGAGGAACTGGTAGTCACGCCCGACGGATGCAGGGTGATAACGCTCTTCCCGGCGCAGGAATTGCCGATCGCCAATCCCTATTAGCGCGGCGTCCTGTCAGTAATTTGCACACACGACCTTGCCATCCTGAGCGAAGCGAATCTGCGGGCGGAACCGCGCGAACCCGGGCCGCCTTTCGCACGCCCGGGTTTGCGCTCGCCGTTTTTGCCGTACTCGGGCTGATCTTCGCCGGATGCGACCCGGTGGTGAACGTCGCCGGCGCGAACTTTCCCGCGTGGCTCTTGTGCGCGATTCTCGGCGTGCTGCTCGCTGGAATGGTGCGGCCGGTTTTCGCAAGAACCGGACTCGAACCTCACCTCGGACCTCTGCTTGTAATTTATCCTTGTCTCGCCGTAGCGCTGGCCTGCCTCGTGTATCTGGTATTCTTCAATCGCATCTAAGGAGTGACAGTGCCCGAGCAGCAGGGAGCGCCGGAGAAGAGTCCGCCAGCGAGGCATCCCTCGGCTCCCGGTCCTGGCGACGGGCCGGCGCCCGGAGCGAGCCCCCCACCCGCTCGCGCGCAGATAGATGCGCCATCGCACGAGCCTATAGCGCTTAAGATTACCGGCCGGTTGGTCGGCGCGCTGATCGTGGCCGCGGCGATTGCGCTGGCCATGTATGTCGCGCGCCTGTACTACGTCTTTCCCCGCACTGACGACGCGTATGTGCGGGCGAACGTGGTCGGTATAGCGGCGCACGTCAGTGGCCCGATCGTCGAGATGCCGATCCAGGACAATCAGCACGTGAAGCCGGGTCAGTTGCTGTTTGTCGTCGATCCGCGCCCCTACCAGTCGGTGGTGGACCGTACCGAGGCCGATCTCGCGCTTACCAATTTGCAGATCGAGGCGTTGGAGGACGCGATACGCGCCGCAAGCTCGCGCAAGGCTCAACTCAACGCGGAGCTCGCATATGACAAGCAGTATCTCGATCGCATACAACCGCTGCTCACGCGCCACTTCGTCACCGCAAATGATGTCTTCAACGCCCGCAGCCGGGTAGAGGCCGACCAGGCCGGTGTCGCCAGCGCGCAGAGCGAGGTTTCAAAGGCGCAGAACGATCTCGGCCAGTACGGCGACATCAATGCGCGCCGCAAGGCCGCCGAGGCGGCGCTTTACGATGCAAAGCTGAACCTCAACTACTGCTATGTGCGCGCGCCCTTCGACGCCTACGTGACCAATCTCAACATCACGGTTGGCCAGTATGCCAACGAGGGGCGCGAAGTGCTGAGCCTGGTGGATAATCGACAGTGGTACGTGCTGGCTAATTTCCGCGAGAACTTCCTGGGGCACATCAGGACGGGGATGCCCGCCCAGGTGTACCTGCTGAGCTATCCGAACAAGCGATTTCGCGGACGCGTGCAGGGCGTCGGTTGGGCGCTATATCAGAACAACGGCGCCACCATCCAGGGGCTGCCGCAGATCGAAGAGACGCTCAACTGGGTGCGCCTTTCGCAACGCTTTCCAGTGCGTATCGTTTTGGAGAACGGCGATCCCGCCTTCCCGTTTCGGATGGGCGCCACCGCCGTTGTCACTATCCAGGGAGGTCGGTGAGCGGCGCCGCCTCCACTGTTGTTGCCAAACCGGAGCTTCGGCCTGCAGAGCCCTATCGGTGGGCTGACTGGCTTGGTGGATTGTTGGCGCGAGAACTCGCGCCAAGCCCGCGAAAATTCCGCGTAGCGCTTCGCATCGCCATGATCGGAACACTCGGTGCAGGTCTGGTTGCGATTTGTCACGTGAATAACGAGCTTGGGACCTACATCGCGTGGCTGCTGGTCGGCGCCGGGGCGATGATGTCCGTTCGCAAAGCCGCAATGCTGCTGGTGTTAATCGGGTTTGCGGCCGCGGTAGCCGTCGTGATCGCGCGCGCATTCGCCGAGACGCCATGGCTGATGCTGCCGTCTCTCTTTATCTTCCTCGCCTGGTCAACTTACGCGGCCAGCGCATTACAGCTCGGCGCGGGGTTGCTGCTGATTCAGGTCGTGTCGCTCAACATCTTCTACCTGGTCGAATTTACGCCTGCGGCAATTGGCTGGTTCGCGTCCGGGGCGTTCGGCGGCACCGCGATCGCACTCGGCGTACTGGTTCTATTCGACAACTGGCTGTGGCCTGAGCGCGGAGAGAGGCTCCTGATGGAATCGCTCGGCAACAGCCTCGGACGCGTCCGCTCGCGGCTCATCCGCGCCACCGCCTATTACCTCGGATCCGATGGCGCGCCGCCGCCGGCGCCGCCGCCGACCACCGACCTGCCCGGGCACATGGCGCTGCTCAATCAAGCAGTACAGGAGGGCCTGGACACCCGTCGCCACGCAATCCTCGTCGCGGCGGTCACGCGCGTCGCGCGCATTTCGCTCGAAGTGGATCGCCTGACGATGGCGGCGCGCGAGCAGGTTCCGCGGGAAATTCGCGGAATGCTGCGGATCGAGGTCCAGTCAGCGGCTGATGCAATTGCGGACGCGTTGGATGAGATCGCCCGCGAACTCCCGACCGAGATCCCGGTTGGCGTCGACCTCCCTCCCCCGCCGTCGCGGCTTCGAGCCGTGCGCGCGATGGACATGCTGAGCGCGCGCATCATTGATGTCAGACCAACGTACATCGCACGCGTGAGTGCGCGCGAAATCACGAATTTCGCGGCTTTCGCCGACGCGCTGGCCGCCGTCACCGGCTTTATCGAGCGCCTGCTCGATGCGCCGCCGCCCACGGGCGGCGTGCGCATGCAGCCGGACCATGGTCCGCGGGAGGCCCGGGAAATCGATGCAAAGCTTCTGCGCTACGCGCTGAAACTCGGCCTTTGCGGAGTTCTCGGCTACATCATCGGCATCGTGAGTCAGCATGTCGAGATGACCACGATTCTTACGACGGTTGTGATAACCACCCTTCCGACTTACGGCGCAGAATTCCGCAAGATGGTTCTGCGCATCGCCGGCGCGGCGATCGGCGGGGTCATCTCGCTGCTCGCAATCATTATAGTTTCGCCGAATTTCCACACTCTTCCTGTTTACCTGATCTCGCTCTTCGCCGTCTTCTACGTATCCGCGTACTCGTCTCTGGCGAGCGGCCGAATTGCCTATGCGGGAAAGCAAATCGGCACCACCTTCGCCCTCGTGTTCGCCGGCCTGAGCCCGTCGATCGACATCTATGGGCCGCTATGGCGCATCTGGGCGATCCTGCTGGGCACCTGCGTGGTCGCGGCGATCGCCTTCAGCTTATGGCCCGAATTCTCGGGCGATTCGCTGTTGCCCCGGCTGCGCCGGGTGATCGCCGACACCCTTGCGCTTGCGCCCGGCGGCGCGGCCTCGACTCGCGAGGATACAATCGATGAGGTCAACGCCGAGACGATGCGCATCTTGGCCGAGATGCTCGAAATAGCCGACGATGCGCAACTGGAAGGCCGAACCAGCATGGTCGACCACAATGCGATCATCGAGGCGGCTGGCACCCTGCGCCGCATCGCAAATCGCCTGGCCTCCATCTCGAGCTCGCGCATCGTGGTGCCGGCGCCACGACTCGACGCGATGAGCGAGGCGGCGCGCGAATCGGCGCTCGAGGAGATCCGGCATCAACTCAGGGTGTGGCTCGAGTTCTTCGGCGGCCCGAATTGCCTCAAAGTCGATGCGGAGCGGGCGCTCGCGCTGGCGCAGTTATCGGGCCGTATCGACGAGTCGCTCAAGGTATTCGAAGCGCGTCTCGAAGAGAACGAGTTCGCGCGAGTCACGTCCTGGACGCTCGACCAGCGCCGCGCGATCTTCGCCGAGCTCAACTCGTTGCGCCGCATTGCGGTACTGCTGCCGGATCTTACGGCTTGGCTGGCGGAAATTCCCGGCCGAACCTGAAGGCAAGATTGAGGCGCGGCGCCGCCGTCGGTGCGTCAGCCTATCTGGTGCCTGCTCAGCGGAAGCTCGCGGATTCGCCTGCCCGTGGCCGCGAAGATCGCGTTGCAGAGCGCCGGCGCGAACGGAGGAACGCCTGGCTCTCCGATACCCGCGGGCGGGGCGCCGTCTTCGATGAAGTAGACGTCCGTGCGTTGCGGAGCTTCGGGCATCCGGGCGACCCGGTAGTCGTGGAAGTTCGATTGATCGATTATCCCACCGGTCGCGGTGATCTCACCTGTGCGCGCAAGGCTCGCGCCGAAGACCGCCGCGCCCTCGAACTGGGCGCGAGCCGCTTCTGGATTGGCGATCAGACCCGCATCGACCGCGGTGTGTACGCGCGGAATCCGGAGCTTGCCGCCGCCGTCGACTTCGACTTCGACCACCGTCGCCACGTAGGTGAGGAAGCTTCGATGGACCGCGATACCCATGCCGGTCCCGTTCCCCATCTTGCGTTTACCCCAGTCTGCCTTCTCGGCCGCTAATTCGACCACGCGGCGCATCCGGCCGGTGTCTATCGGATAGTACGAATATGGCGCGCCGTAGTTCGTATAGTCAGTTCCCTTCAAATCAATTATCCGCGCCGGGCCAATCAGCTCGAGCAAATAGTCAACCGGATTGCGGCCGGCCGCGTGCGCCAACTCATCGGAAAATGACTGGACTGCGAACGCGTGATATATGTTGGCGACCGAGCGTAGCCATCCGATTCGCACGTATGCTTTCGCCGGACCGTTTTCCACGCGCAGGTTAGGGATGTCATACGGGATATCGGTCCATCCCAGGCTCAGATCGCCGGCCCCGCCGTAAAGTTCGCCCTCCTTGAAGGTCGACGCGATGGGCGGGAACGCCGAGCGCTGCAGCCACGCGGTCGGCATCCCGTTGGCGCCGAGCGCGGCCTTCATATACATCGCCGACACCGTGTGGTAATAGCCAAACTTGATATCGTCCTCGCGGCTCCACACGACCTTCACCGGGCCTCCGATCTTCTTTGAGAGCACAGCGGCTTCCGCAACGTAGTCGGGTTTCGACTTGCGCCCGAACCCGCCGCCGAGCAGCGTCACATGGCAGATAACGTTGTCGCGCGGAATACTCAATTGTTGCGAGACGATGTCCTGCACTGCTTGCGGGTTCTGCGTGCAGGTCCACGCGGTCACCTTGCCGTTGCGATATTCCGCGACCGCGGCCGGCGGTTCCATCGGCGCATGCGCGAGATGCGGCACATAGTACTCCGCCTCGATCGCGCGGCCGCCTTTTTTGAACTCGGCATCGACGTCGCCCGCGGTGCGCGCGACCTTCCCCGGCGCGCGAACGGTCTCGAAGAGGTCCTTTTTGTACTGCGCGGAGTTGTAAGCCGCATTGGGACCGTTGTCCCACTCGACCGTGAGCTTCCTGCGCCCCTGGAACGCCGCCCACGTGTTGTCGGCGAGCACCGCGACACCGCCAAGGGGTTGAAACCCGGGCGCCGACTTGAACGGATCGATCGTGACGACCTGGCGCACGCCCTTTACCTTCAGTGCTTCCTTGTCGTCATAGGACTTGATCTTGCCGCCCAGGACCGGCGGATGCATCACGGCGGCATACGCCATCCCGTCCATCCGGGCGTCCATGCCGTACACGGCCTGCCCGGTACAGATCGGAGCGAGGTCGTAGCTGGGATGCCCCTTGCCGATATAGCGCCACTGGCTTTTGGTTTTCAGCTTGAGCGTCCGCCTGTCCGGCACAGGGAACTTCGCGGCGTCCGCAGCCAGCGCCCCGTATCCGAACTTGCGGCCGGTCGGACGATGAATCACCTCGTGCAGGTCGGTTTCGCACTCGGCTGGCCTCACCTTCCATCGCGCCGCGGCCGCCTCGATCAGCATTGCGCGCGCGGTTGCCCCGGCCTCTCGCATCACGTCGAAGAAATCGCGGATCGAGTGAGAGCCGTCGGTGTCCTGCCCGCCGTAGCGCCAGTCGCCGATCGCCTGCTCCAGCTTCACCCGCGTCCAATCGGCGTCAAGCTCGTCTGCGACCACCAGCGGCAGCGAGGTGCGGATGCCGGTTCCCATCTCGGAGCGATGCGCGACGATATAGACCGTGCCGTCGGACTCGATGCCGACGAAGGCGCTCGGATGGAGCGTCGCGCGGTCGGCGTGCGTCATGCCGATCGAAATCGGACTTGCCGCGCTCGTCGTGCGATGAAGCAGGCGCACGCTCAGTATCAGCGCGCCGGCCGAGAGCACGCCCTTGAGGAAGCGGCGCCGGCTGACGTTTTGGATCCCGCCTGGCGCGATTGCGCTCGCCCGATGCCTACTTTTGCTCACGCGACGTCCCTGCGGCGGCCTTTATGGCCGCGCGTATCCGCTGATAGGTTCCGCAGCGGCATATGTTGCCCGACATCGCTTCGTCGATCTGGGCGTCACTGGGATTGCGATTCGTATCGAGCAGCGCCACCGCCGACATGATCTGTCCCGATTGACAATAGCCGCACTGAGGAACGTTAATTTGCATCCAGGCGAGCTGGACTGGATGCGTGCCGTTTGCCGAGATCCCCTCGATCGTGACGACCTGGGCGCTTTCGGTCAGGCGCATCGGAGTGACGCAGGAGCGCACCGCCTTGCCGTTGAGATGCACCGTGCAGGCCCCGCACAATGACATCCCGCAGCCGAACTTGGTGCCGGTCAGCGCCAGTTCGTCGCGCAGATACCAGAGCAGAGGCATCGTTGGATCGCCGTCAAACGAACGCTCGACGCCATTGACCTTCAAACGAATCATTTTCCTGTCTTACCTTAACGACCGATCGGGCGTCTGGGTTTCATAGGCGACGCCCGCATTCCTGGAGCAGGTTTATTCTGCGGGACGAAGACGTTCGAGACTTCGAGTCTAGCGAATTCGCGGTTGCGCCAAAACCGGCTGCGCCGGCCGCGGTGAATCCAAGGACCAGGCGCGGCGATCGGCCCTGGACAGCGAAAAAAAGGCCTGATTTCTGATTCCTGCGCTTAACGGTATGATGCAGGCCTGGTGCCAGATTTCCGCGCGAACATCGCCTTCTCCGCGCCGCACGGCGTTTCCGAAGCCGAGGCTGCACGGGACGGACAGGCGCCTTTCGCTCAAGACGTGCGTTAGTTGAGGAGAGCCCGGATGGTCGAGGCCACAATCTCCGACGATGGCACAATTGGCGCGCAATCGCGCCGCCTTCAACGAACTGATTTCGGCTGAAGCGGAGCATTTCCGCTGGCAGCGAGAGAAAGTCGAACTCCCAAAAGTTATCATCCAGGGTATTCCGAAGCGTGGCGCGCTGGCGGACATTGGATGTTTCACGGGATTCGCCACCGAGCAATATCGCACAGGCTTCGAAAGAGCCGTCGGATTCGACACCTCGGACGGCGCTCTGGCGGCAGCCGCTGCTCGCGGGCTCGAGGCCCGTCGATGGTCGGCTGGCCTGGAGCGGTGCCCGGCGTCCGACGCTGAGTTCAACGTGGTTGTCGCAGCCGACATCATCGAGCACATCATCGACACCGACGGTTTCATGGCGGAGTTGTCGCGCATTCTCGCAGCGGACGGATTTCTTATCGTCACCACTCCGAACCTCGCGTACTGGCGCTCACGCCTGCGGCTGTTGCTGGGTAAACCACCCTGTAGCTATCCGGGTCCATCGCCGACCGTGAGATCGGATCTGATGATCGATCTGAATCACATCCGCATTACCGCGAGCAGCGAATGGCAGGCGCTCTTCCGTGCGAACGGGTTCAAAACCCTCGATTTGAAAGGCTGGTCGATTATGCACGCAATCGAAGGCGGCATATCCATTCGGGCCCGCCAGACGTTGGATCGGTTCTTTACTCGGTTTCCAACTTTGGCGTTTGGACTTCTGTTCGTGCTGCACAGGTGAATACGCAGCCGTCATCGCCGGCCTTGAATGGCCTGCATCCTCGGATCGAAAATGTTGGCGTCGGCGCTCCGTGAAGTCGAGGCTCTGCCAATAAAGACGAGGCCCTGCCAATAAAGACGAGGCTCTGCTAATAACGATGAACTGTCGCCACGCTGCAATGCTCGCCATGGTCGGCTGGTACCTGATGCTTCCCCCTGTGCACGGCGGGGCGCAGCCCGACACTCAGGCACCCATCTCGGAATGGAGAGTCTTTCGCAGGTTTGGTAGCGCGGCAGCCTGCAGGGAGTGGAAGTTGAAGCTTGAGAGCCGAGCGCGGAAGGCTGGAAAGTACGGCCCGCGTCCCGATTTCATGTGCGTCGCGAGCGACGACTCGCGGCTGAAGGAGAAGTAGCAGGCGTGAGACTCCAAAATGCCGTGGCGCTTGCGGCCGTGGGCTGGTACCTGATGATGCCGCCTTGGGGCAAGTTGAACGCTCCGCTATCAGAGTGGGTTGTATATCAGTCGTTCGATTCCGCAGGGGTCTGTGCGGTCGCGCGCAAGTCGCTTGTGGAGTATCAGGGCAATTACAAGGGTATGGCGATGACGCTGGTGACCCAGAGCGGCGGCAACTTACAGTTCGATGGCTCGGTGGCCACCTGTATTGCCAGCGACGACCCTCGCCTGAAGGACGCCAGCCAGAGCAGTTCCGGCACGCCGATGAAATTGACGCCTGCACGTTGAGAGGGCGATCGAGATCGGAAGGAAAATCGCCGCGGGACACGTATCTCACGAGGCGGACAGCTTTCCGACCCGTGGAGAGAATCAGAAAAACCCCGCCCGCAGCAGCTGCTCGAGCGGGGCACTTTTCTTGCTGAGGTATGCGCCTCTGTTTACGGCATCGCAGGGGGCGGCTGACCCTCGTGATACGCAACGTCGAACATGGTGCCGCGCGCGGAGGCGACGGCGTTGGGCGTGTGGACTTCGAAGTTAGGCGTGCTGCTTGGGCCGAGATGAACGAGACTGCGCACCAGTCCTCCCAGCAGAGTCAGCTTGGTACTCGCTCGCGACCCGTCGGGATTCAGAACATATTCCGTCAGCACCAGGGTGCCGGACTCATCCAATTCCAACTGACTGCCGTCGGTGAGGTTTATGGTCAGGTGGCTCTTTGGCCCGGTCGTAAGTTTGTCGCCAACCTGGAGAACGGTGCCGGCAGCCGTCGGAATCGACTTGCCAGTCCGAACGATGGTCACATTGCCGTCGACCACACCCACCCTACCGACAGATGTCTGCGCCCACGTCTGAGGCGCGAACACGAGCAAAGCAAGGACAACCAGGCTCGCTGGAATTGCGAGCTTTCCTGGTTCAAGCGCCTTTGGAATCCGTGCAATCATTGTTGACATCCTTTTCGGTAAGGGGCGATTTTCGCCGCAAGCCTGCAGGTTGCGTGAAGCAATAACTATGCTCGAGTTCGCGAAGCTTTAGATCGCAAAAACAGCCTCTTGAGGCGACGTTGCTGTCATTTTTAGTGGCATCGAGGGTCCACAAAAGTTGGCATGCTCACAATCGTGGCAGGGCTGGCCGAGGGCGAACTGCCCGCAACCACACAGGCCCGCTCAAGGCGAACCGCCCGAGCGACGTTCCAGTGCGCCAAACGGTTCGCCAAACACTCCGGCGCCAGCGATGTGGACAAGTCGAAAGGGCCACGCTTTCTGAGCTTCCTTGTCGTGTCTACAATTCCAGCGTGATGCTCTGGTTTCAACGATGCGCCTTCGACCGACCAGAGAGACTACGACCAGAGCGCTGCTCGCGCGCGTCCAGCGTGATCAACGACAATTAAATTTGCGCCGGCAAAAATAGTTGACGTCGAACATCCAGCGACTTGAACGCGAACAAAATGCTTTGCGAGGGCGGCTGGAAGGCGAGCGCAACCTTCGAATCTTGACGGCGCACATCGGCGCCGCCGCGCAAGCAGCACCTGTCATCGGAGCCGCCATAGAACGATTCGCTGAAGCAATGCGCGCGGCCCTACCGCCCCCGCGTCGCGGCCGCGCGGGGAGCCTCGCTCGAGCAAAAACTGCATGGCGTTATTTCGACGGCACGTTCATGCCGGAGTCGCAGAAACAAGCTGCTTATTTTGAAAGAATATGAGCGATACGCGAAGGGCGGGCGTGCGAGGGCAACGACGGCAAAGAGGTCCGAAAATGGAACTTTCTTGGCTGTGCAGGCCGCAAGACAAACATGAGCGAGACGAGAGACTGCCGCGCTAGAAAAACCCAGCCTCTGCACGCGTGCAATCATCGCAATTCAAACGGCACACCGTTCGGCGCTGGCTTCCCTGTCTGACGTTCGTAGTCAACTTATTAACGATGTTAGGCGTAGGAATCTACGCGTACTACGCGACCATACAGGCTGGGGCAATGGTTGACTCAGTATCAGCAATGAATGCTGGCGTCAGGAGCTGGCTCGTAATCGTTGACTTTGCACCAAAATCGACCCGCTCAACATCCGGCGCGGAGCCGCCATAGGGCTCAGAGTTCAAAACGTTGGCAAGACACCAGCGCTGAACATTGCCTACACAGGCGACTATCATTTGTTCGGCAGGATGCTTCCAGGGATCAAGCACTGTCCAGTAAAGCCGCCGGACGATGCCGTCCAGATCGGGGCCATGCAAGCAGGGCAGACTACTGATGATAGCTGGCCGGTATCCTTCAAAGAGTCATACTCGACTGAGAAGCTTGAGGCATTGGCCAACCGCCAAGCGGGATTCATGATGCACACCTGCATCTATTACAACACTATCTTGAACGAACAGATGGCGCTCACGGAATCTTGTTCTGTCTTCTATATTCTTCCTTACGGTAGGACCTTCCCCTGCCCCGGCTTTAACGAAATGAAATAAGTCGTCGAACCTTGGCTAGGGGTAGATCGGTCGGTCGTGCGCCGAACGCGCCACGCGACGTGGCGCGCTGCGGCGCAATGCGCGCGGCGGCTTGCACTCTAAGGGATAAGCCTCGTGTAATCCGCGTGCGAACCAATCCAGAACCAGGTGACCTTATCGCCCTCAACGATCGCGAGTGCGCGATACGACAGGGTGATTCTTACGGAATAGACCGAGGGCATCGCTCGGACTGGTTTGAAATTCAAACTCGGATGGTTCGGGTCGCTGCTGAAGAGCGCGTACGCTACTCGCGCCAGGTTCCTGACGTGCTGCGGCAGCTTCGCGTAAGCGCGCCAGAACGCCGGTGTCGTCTCAGAGATCAGAGCTTATCGGAATCGAGAGGTTTGCTGCGCCCCGTGCGGATGTCCGCGATTGCCTGATCGGCGAGCTTTTGCAATTTCGTGGTGTCGCCGAGCGCCGCCTCCCAGCAACCCTCGTCGTTTTCAATCGCATCGAGCAGCCACCGGGCAAATTCGTCCTGCTCGTGCTCGGGCCACGCCTCGGCCGCGCGCGCGAAGGCTTGCCTGAGCAGCTTGCTGGCACCGTGAATCGCGACGATTTCGCCCTCCACGAGCTTCATAGCCATAACTCAAGGATATCCAGCGCCAATGACACGCGTCAATCCGGGGAGCGCGCAGTGGTTGCGCAAAGAATCGTCTGTTTCTGTTGGGGATAACTGGAGTGGGTGATCGGTTTCGAACCGACGACCTTGTGCTTGGCAACTCGATTCGGGGTGAGAATGACGAGGAGACAGAGTGATGAAACCCGTTCTCTCGCAGGGGTTTTCGTGTTTTGATCTCTCCCTCGCGATCTGTGGATATCTCCCCTATTCCCGCCGAATTTGCCAGAAATTTGCCAGAAATCGTCCACAGGGTCATTCACGGAAATTCAGGGAAGTTTGGGTTCAGGGCACTCGCGGGACGAATGGGGTAA